>JAFXFY010000088.1 GCA_017513365.1 Alphaproteobacteria bacterium
CGGTGTAGATACATAGCCTAAATGAGCATCTTTCATAATCCGATTGGCCATATTTTTATCCAATAAATATTTTATTCCCATACCAGAGGTAATGGATAAAACGCCCATAATGGCAAGAGTTCCCAACATCTCAACCATACTACGACCAGACTCAGCCATTATGGTTAGATCAAATTCGGCATTACAATGATTTAATTCATTCTTTTTTAAATCTTGCGTTGCCATTTAATTCCCTTTCATTAAAATTAAAACGAAAACCACCTTTTTATGAGGAAAAAGTGGTTGGAAGTTGAGAACTACTGAAATAACATAGTGCGACATATTTGTTAAAGGGATAAACCCTGAAAACTTATTTTGACGCCCTCCAACCGATTGGAAAGCGTGCGTTTTTCGTCTCGCACTTGATTAGACGTATTTCAAAGAGGTTCTCACACCCCGGGACGGAACACCCGCCTTGATACCAGTTATACTATGGTCTTTTTTATTTTGCAACAAAAAAATAAAGGGCCGATAAAGCCCCCTATTTTGTTTTTTATTTTTCCGATATCTGCAACGGTATCATCCGTACATACCGACTGGCAATTTTAACGGCTGTCGGGAAATCTTTTGCAACCGACAAAGTTTTCCAGTTAATATGTTCTTGCAACAAGGCCGTATGCAATACCTCACGCGGTTGTTTTTTAATATTGCAAATAATGACCTTTGTCCCTTGTTTTTTCAATTTTTTCACAAACTCGGCAATCAAGTTAGCGCCACTGGCATCCACCATAGGCACTTGCCCCATACGCAAAATCAAAATGCGGGGCGGTGTTTTCAGTTGCGCAAAAAACTTAGAAATTTCGCTGACACCACCAAAGAACAACGGACCGGATACACGGAAGGCAACAATCCCTTGGTGTGATAAATTATCGCTGATATTTTGACCACCGGTTTTTTCCTTAGATAATTTATCATCATTGGCAATCGCAATTTGGTTGCTCATACGGTGCATAAAGATAACGGCGGCCATAATAAAACCAACGGAAATAGCCGTATTCAAATCCACCAATACCGTCAATAAAAACGTCACAATAAGAGTATTGCGGTCTCCTCTGGGGGCTTTCATTAACTTAATCATTTTGTCAAGGCTGAGCATATTCCACCCGATAATAATCATCACAACGGACAAACAAGCCAGTGGAATAAAGCCCGCAACCGATGCCAAAGCCAACATAAATAATAAAATGAAAACCGTATGTAAAATACCGGCCATTGGCGAATAGGCTCCGGCTTTATAGTTTGTTGCCGTTCTGGCAATCGCCCCTGTGGCCGGCAAACCCATAAAACAAGCACTGGCAATGTTGGCCGTACCTTGAGCAATTAATTCGGCATTCGGGTTATGGTTATCACCGCTCATACCATCAACAACTTTAGCACTTAAGAGTGATTCAATACCGGCCAAAAAGGCTATCGTAAAGGCGCTTGGCATTAAGCTGAAAAGTGTTGATAAGTCAAAATCGGGTAAACTGGGTGCCGGCAAAAAATGAGGCACTTCCCCAAATTTACTGCCGATTGTATCCACGGGTAATGAGAAAATGACAACTAACAAAGTAGATAAAATCACACTCGCCAGATAAAACGGGCTTTTCGGCCAACGTTTTTTGATGAGCATAATTGACGCAAAAGCTACCACACTGATTAAAACCGTGAACCAATTAAGGGTATCAAAATTTTTAAAGTAGGCAAGCCATTTTTGCAAAAAGGGAGCCGGCACCTCCAACGATAAACCGAATAAATCTTTAATTTGTGTAGAAATCAAAATGACACCGATACCGGCGGTAAAGCCCGTTACAACCGGATACGGAATATATTTGATATACGTTCCTAATCGCAAGAACCCTGCAATAATTAAGATAAGACCCGCCATTATCATTGTAACGAGTAATCCATCAAATCCGTGTTGTTGTAAAACACCTAAAATAATGATGATAAAAGCCCCTGTCGGTCCACCGATTTGATATCGGGAACCACCAAGCAACGAAACAAAGAAACCGGCAACAATGGCCGTATACAATCCTTGAGCCGGAGATACCCCGCTGGCAATCGCAAACGCCATCGCTAAAGGAATGGATACAACCGCCACCGTCAATGCCGCGATACAATCACGACGAAAATCGGCTTTCGTATAACGTTTTTTCATCACTTCCATTAATTTTGGCGTAAAATTTTTCTTTATAAATTTCTTTAATTTTTCCATATTTGACTTAATCATTTTAACCTATACCCTATTTTATTTTGAATTTATAAACCCTTTCGGACGCCATGGTGGCGCCCAACTTTAAAAAACATTACTGTTTGAATAAACGGGAAAATACGCCCATTTTTTTTGTTTGTCAATAGGCGTATTTTATTTTTTTACATTTTTTTATGAACTTTTTTTGACAGATATTTTTATTTGGTTCCACATCATGCAATTCTCCAAATAAAAATTTTTTCCTTTACTTTTTTCTTGCATTGATAATTGTTTTGATTTATTCTAACCCTACTTTCAGATAGCTGGAAGTGTGGGCCTAGAAATCCCATAGAAGCATAAGTTGTCAACAACAACTTTTAAAAACATGTTGACATTCACCTTCGGGTGGATGTCGGTGAATAAGGCTTTCGAGCTGAATCAGCCGAGCCGTTTTTTATGCTTCTACGGTTTTCTAGCATCCACCCACATTGGTTAATCCAAGGTGGGATTTTTCATGTTTAAAAGGAGAAAAGAAAATGTATAAAAAAATCTTACAAAAAATATGTATTGTTGGTATGTGTGGTATTTTACTATCTAGTTGTGCCAGTATTGTCAGTTCCACTTCAGAAACGGTCAGCATTAACTCAAATGTCAAAAATCCAATTGTAAAAATTACCAATAATAAAAATATTCCCATTTACTATGGTTCAGCCCCAACATCTTTAAGTTTAAAGAAGAAAGAAGGATTTTTTAATGGAGAAACTTATACAATTACCGCAGAAAAAGCGGGATATATACCCACGACGCATATTTTAGATACCTCTTTGAACTGGTGGTATTGGGGTAATATTATTTTTGGCGGATTAATTGGCATGTTAATTGTCGACCCTGCAACGGGAGCTATGTGGGACTTTGAAGATGAGAATATCTTTTTAAATATGATGCCAGTTAATTATTAACAAATACAATTTTATTTCAAAGGAATATTATCAAAATATTCCTTTGATTTAATATCAATACCTTACTCTAAACTCTTCAACTTTTCAATGAAGGGCAAATCGGCCGGACAAAATTCCAACTCATCCATTTCGGCCGGGGTAATCCACCTATACGCCATATGTTCATTCAGTTCCGGAATCACATCATCTGTGGCAAAGGCCCAAAAAGCATTCAACCGAAACTCACCCAAATTTTCATATGTATAAGTGTAATCGGCAAACTTATCCCCAACGGAAATTTCTTTCCCAAATTCTTCCAAAAACTCACGAGCCAAGCATTCTTGCAGTGTTTCGCCGGCCTCTAATTTTCCACCGGGGAATTCCCATAAACCACCTTGATTTTTGGTAATATTGCGTTGTGCCACAAAAATTTTTGAATTATGCACCAATATAGCCATAGCAATTTCTATCATGATATCCTCCATTCGTATGGGTAAAAATACCACAAAATAGTGTCCTTTTCAAGTAAATTTTAATAACTTTTTAATAATTATATGTTATATTGTCTCTTATGAAATTATGGGAACTTTTTTGGGCTTTTTTAAAAATCGGTGCTCAAGCCTTTGGCGGTGGGTATACGATTATCGTTATTGTTAAATCGGCCTTGGTAGAAAAGAAAAAATGGCTGACGAATAAGCAAGTTATTGATTATTTAGCTATGAGTTCCTCCCTCCCCGGTATTATTGCCATTAATTTTTCGGCCTTTACCGGTTATCATCGGGCCGGTGTTTTAGGGGCTATTTCGGCCGTCCTAGGCGTTATTACCATACCATTTTTGATTATCTTGAGTATTGCCGGATTAATAACACAAATTGCCAATCATCCATGGCTGACATATGCATTAGAGGGGATTCAGTTGGCAGTGTGTGCTTTATTATTATCATTTACAATGACTTTAATGAAAAAATCCGTTAAAACAATGGGAACGAAATTAATTGCAGCAGGTACCTTTTGTTCATTCTGTTTGTTTCATCTATCCCCTCTTTGGCCGATGATTGTGGCCGGTCTTATCGGTTGGCTCAGCTATAAATATAGGAAAAAGGTATTCGGGTCATGATATATTTAGGATTATACGTTTCCTTTTTCATTGCCGGCACTTTTGCCTTTGGTGGCGGTTTTGCCATTATTCCATTTTTAAATGATATGATAGATAAATATCATTGGTTTACGACAGAAGATTTAACAACTATTATCGCTTTATCCGAATTAACACCAGGGGCTATCGGTGTTAATATGGCAACGTACGGTGGTTTTTTAGCCGGTAGTGTTTTGGGTGCCCTATGTGCCACATTTGGATTGATAACGCCGGCTTTAATTATTGTTTGTATGCTTGCTCACGTTTGGCGAAAAATCAAAAGAAAACGCTCGGTTATTTCTACCTTTAACGGTGTTAAGGCCAGCGTTGGCGGATTATTGTTCGGAATCTTCTTGACAATGATTTTACCACTGATTAACCATACAATCATATCCGTACAAAATTTAAAAATTATCGTGATTTTTAGTATTTCTTTGGCTTTAGCACGCATCAAAAACTTGCCGGTTTTTGTAGTGATTTTGGCTGGGGCCATATTGGGTATCCTTTTGGGGGCTTGATTTTCAGAATACCTCTCCCCATTGTTATGTGTACAAGGGAGGAAACAATGGAACATCACAAACACAATATGTCTCAAGAGCAAGCCAGTAATTTAGATTGTTCCGGATCGGGTGAATGCCAACCCATTCCGGAAGAAACAACAGATGGTACC
>JAFXFY010000089.1 GCA_017513365.1 Alphaproteobacteria bacterium
ACACGTTTGAAAGTTTAATATAAAGAAAGTGGTAGAAAATGGAGGGAAAATGAGTGTAACGTTATTAAGTCTTGAAAATATAAAAAAATTGAACAATTCACCTTTTATTTTGAAAGCCGGTGTATCAGATTTAGCGGTTATACAGGGGGTTGAGCCTTCTTATAATTTTGTTACGTCGGAAGGAAATTCAATTGCCCGTTTTTGGGTGCGGGATGTCGCAAAGCATGGTTTTTGTATTGCACTGGAACATAACTCTCCAACAATGCACATTAAACCGAACTGTAAGAATGAAATATCTGTACGTCCCGTTATACCGTTAAGTGCAATTCCACATAGCACTATTTTACAAACCATGCGTCATCTTCAAGATGGGGACGAAAAATGGAGCATTGTTCAATTCGGGCATTATCCGCAAACGATTGTTGAAGATGAAACATTGATTGAAAACTTAAATATGATGCGTTCCCGTTTGGCAATGCATGAGGGAGAATATCAAAAAGGAAAATTTGGTTCGTATGCGTTTGGCCCATTGGGAGAATATAGCCAACACGAAGTATTTGAAGTAGATGGCGAACGATATGTTTGTGTAACTGCAAATAAACGTTTATACGGACATAGAATATGGAAACGAAATAAATCGTCTTTTAAAGTGAAAGAAGGTCAAGAGTATTGGCTGAAAGTGGAGCCGATAGAGTGGATTCTTGATACGAAAAACGAAAAAGCCATTGCTTTAAAAGGGTTAATTGGAGGAATGACTTTTGATTCGTCTGAAACTTACGATGGTGTATTTGAAAAAACGTTATTGAGTCAATATCTTAATAAACATTTTTATCCTGAAATGTTGCAATATCAGGAAGAAGATTATAATATTCATTCTTTAACGGAATTTAAAGAAGCGATTGTCGGTAGTTTCAGCGAAGAGCGGTTACAACAATATCAGGATAACAGATTGAATTTTTATTTAGCCTTGTTGAAGTTTGCCAAAGATGTCAGTGAAGCCAATAGTTATGAAGGAACGTTGAAAGAAGATATTGTTATTTATGCCAAAGATGTTGTGAAAAGAATGACACAAGATGAAAAAATAACACCGCAACGAGCTATTCAAAAAATTAAAGCAGAAATATATGATGAAAAAATTCAAATAAGCCATTGGCAAGCAAGCGGTTTGAGACAGTTAAAGCAAAACGAAAAAGAATAAAGCCTATGCATATGCAACATAATGACGTAAGCACAAGCTTGTGATTCTTATAAATGCTTTTTTTTAATTTTTTTCCGTGTTCTTTTTGTACATAATGTTCATTGCATTAACCAATTCATTTGAACGGGCATTTGTTACGTTGATTTCTCGTTCGGGTAAATCACGGTCAATTTGTCCGGCTGTCGGATTGCCCGCTGTCAACACCACTTTGTCTGTTGATGATTGCTGAATGTAATCGGTTCTGAATTGGGTAATTTTATTACTTAACATTTCTAAATAAGGTTGTAACAGATTTTTTGCCGTTGATTTAAACAAAGTCAGTCTGTTTTTACGCAATAATGCCACTTTAAGCATGAGCTTGTTTTTGAAACTCATTTTTTGAGTAACACGTTGTATCAGCGGTTCCGGTAATCCTTCCCGTTTCAAATAAGCCATTAATTTGTCCGTTAAAGATTGTTTTTTCATATCATCCGTCATTAAAGCACTGAATAACTGTAAGAGATTTTTATCAAAAGTCTTCCGACACATCGGACTTTGGCGTTTGTGTGCC
>JAFXFY010000090.1 GCA_017513365.1 Alphaproteobacteria bacterium
GAGGTGCGGTGCGTGATGAACAATATTTTGTCCGGCGGATTAAATCCGGTCAGACCCTCTCTGTAAATTAACATCCCACCGCCGTTAAAAGCCCCCTGACCTATTTAAGGGGGATTTTAACGGCGTTTGGATTTTAATTTACATAGAGGGTCTGACCGGATTTAATCCGCCGGACAAAATGTTGTTCATCAAGCAACGTACCTCTTGACGGGCGGCGAGTGATGAAATGGACATCGGCATATTTAATCCGTTTTCTT
This sequence comes from Alphaproteobacteria bacterium, assembly GCA_017513365.1. Taxonomy (GTDB): domain Bacteria; phylum Pseudomonadota; class Alphaproteobacteria; order CAAHEQ01; family UBA3637; genus UBA7488. Next base: position 258 of record JAFXFY010000090.1, read on the forward strand.
TACAATCCAACATTGTTAACCCCTTTAAGAATAATTCACGGTACACAACACGTTCGGAAAAACCATTGGAAATTGTAAAGTGAATACGGCGCGAGAGTGCCTGTACCAAAGCATCTACAGCCTTAGAGTTTTTGCTGTTAGCATAAAGCATACGGTTACGAACCACAACCCAATTCAGTGGCGGTTTTTTAGCCAGCATCCGTTGTTGGCGAGAAGACCATACCGTTTGAGCAAAGTGGCTGGGGCCTTTAATTTTCATGGTTTCGCCATCCACCAAAGCCAATACATCCAAATCCACCAAAGAATCGTTAATCGGCGTCACCAAGGCATCGGCCATTTCCATAGCCTCAGCCGTTAAAGCACTGTGAGCCCCCGGTGTGTCAATGACAATGGCATCTACCTGGTGGATGATTTTTTCAATTTGTCCCTTTAATGTATAAATACGGGCGATATCTTCTGTCCAACTGGTGTGTTCCGGAATGGGTAAAGGAACACCATTTTCTGTAATAAACGTTTGACGATTTTCAATATATCGTGTTAATGACCCTTGTCTGGCATCTAAATCAAAACTAGCCACTTTTTTACCTGCACGCATTAAAGATACAATCATATGCATTGCAAGCGTTGATTTACCAGTCCCGCCTTTTTCGTTGGCGAAAACAATAATTTTTGCACTCATATTATTCCCCATATTATTTTGCGAATGCGTCATTATATACTTTTTTTTACCTTTTGTCAAGTCATTTTTGATTGGGTGTAAAGGGGGGATTTTTTATCAAAAAAAAGATGTTTTTTTACCCTTGCAAAATTAAAAAAACAAATTATATATTTTGCATACATAGTGATGTTTTTTTATAGGAGCAAATATGACAAAAGAAACACAACCAACAACCATTTCATTCCAAGCTGAAGTCGCTAAAGTATTAGATATCGTTATCCATTCACTTTATTCCAATAATGAAATTTTCTTGCGAGAACTGATTTCCAATGCCTCGGATGCATGTGATAAACTCAGATATGCATTACTCACTCATCCGGAACTGGCAAAAGAAACAGGTGCCTTTAAAATTATACTGGAACCGAATGCTAAAGAAAAAACACTGACCATTACCGACAACGGTATCGGTATGAATAAAGATGATTTAATTAATCATTTGGGAACAATTGCTAGATCGGGGTCTGCCGAATTTGTTAAATCTTTGACAGGGGATAAACAAAAAGATATGGCACTCATCGGTCAATTCGGTGTTGGTTTTTATTCGGCTTTTATGGTGGCCGATAAAGTCATTGTTCGTACGAAAAAAGCCGGCGATACAGAAGGATGGTTATGGGAATCTAATGGGGCAGGGACTTACACAATTTCTCCCGATGAAAAGGCAAAATCCGGTACAGCTATTACCCTTTATTTAAAAGAGGACGCAAAAGATTATTTAGAGCCCATTCGCTTGCGTCATTTGGTGCGTCAATACTCCGATCATATTTCTATTCCGATTGAGTTGAAAAATGGGGAATTGCAAGAAACAATTAACTCGTCCAGCGCTCTGTGGCAACGCAACAAAACCGATATTACACCACAACAATATAAAGATTTTTATCACAGTGTTTCTCATGCTTTTGATGAACCGTGGATGACATTGCATTATAAAGCCGAAGGGGCCATTGATTATACAGCCTTAATGTTCTGTCCGACAAAACCGCCGTTTAATTTATTCCAACCCGACCGTAAATCCGGTTTGCAATTGTATGTGAACCGTGTCTTTATTTCCGATGATGTGCCAGAATTAATGCCTCACTTTTTACGGTTTATGACCGGTGTGATAGATACGTCTGACTTACCACTGAATGTCAGTCGTGAGATGTTGCAAAAAACGCCGGTGTTGGGCAAAATTCAACGAGGTATTGTTCGCCGGATTATTAATGAGCTGAAAAAACGAGCCGAAGATATAGCTGATTACAACAAATTTTGGGAAGCTTTTGGCATTGTGTTTAAAGAGGGATTATATGAACCATCCGATAACCGAGAAGACATTGCCGATTTGTGTCGTTTTTATTCCACAAACTCTGAAGAATTGACAACATTTGCCGATTACGTATCCAGAATGAAAGACGGGCAACAACATATTTATTATTTGACGGGTACGGATTTGGCAACACTGCGCATTAATCCTCAGTTAGAAGGATTCGCCGCCCGAGATATTGAAGTCTTATTACTGACCGATCCGATTGATGAATTTTGGGTACAAACCTATACAGAATATAAGGGTAAAAAAATCGTATCTGTGATGCATGCGGCCGAGGATTTAGATAAAATCAAACCGGTTCATAAAGAAACCGAAAAGGCCCTCAAAAAATCCGAAGCAGATAAATTAATTGCCAAAATGAAGGAAATTTTGGCGGGGTCTGTCAGCGATATTCGGACCACGGATAGATTAACAAAAAGCCCGATTGCCCTGATTACGCCGGCCGGTCAAATGAGTATGAATTTGGAACGCTTGATGCGTGCTCACGGGCAACAAATTAACTTTGCTAGCGAACGGGTGTTGGAAATTAATCCACGTCATCCACTTATTCATAAATTGGCCGATTTGGTGGATAATGCCGATATGGCCGAGCATTTAAATGACAGTATCTGGGTGTTATATGACCAAACATTGGTGGCCGAAGGCGAATCCGTTAAAGACCCTGCTAAATTTGCCGAACGATTATCCAGATTATTAATGCGTGGGTTATAAGTGAACTGACAATACCGCCTGTTTTGGCGGTATTTTTAATGATAGATGTAAAGTAAAATTTTTTGACACATAGATATTTTTCATATATAATTTGCCTATAGAAATCCATTTTTTTAAGGAGTTTTGCCATGATGATATATAAATCACACGAAAAAGAACATATTTGGATAAAAAAAGAAGATTACGAGGGCCGTCCACATGCTTATGAAGCTGCGTGTATTAATGCCGAAATTGAAAACGAATGTTCCAGTGGAGAATGGTATGATTCTGAAACAGGACAACATTTGTTTACCGAAGTTTGTACATTCGTTCCGGATTCGGGATATTATGATAACGGGCAAGGGAGTTTTGTTTATGAATATACGGCTCATTTCCCATTAAAAGAGGGGCAAACGGCTGAGCAAGCCTTTAAAGAATTACGGGGGGATAGTTGTAAACAATGGCAGGCACAACAAGAAGCGGACAAACGGGCTGAGGCGATTCAAAAGTTGCCGGTTGATATTCAAGAACGTTTAAAAAGAGATTTAATTTATGTAAAACTGCGTGCTGAGGAAGAATTGCAATTGAAAATTAAACAAGTTCAAGAGGCAGCCATTGAAGAAGGACGGCAACGCATTATTGCTAAAAAAGAGGCTATAAAAACAGCATATGAACAACGCAAAAATGATCCGGTATGGCAAACGATATGCCAAGCTGCCAGAACGTTCGTGGCATCTAATCAAAAAGAACAAGCCAAAATATTGGTGCAGGATTATTTATCAAAACAAAGAAGTAGATAAAGCTTGCGTTATTTCAATCGGTCGCTGATAATATAATCGCCGACGGTAATATCTAATCGTTTAGCAGTACCGGCATTAACCTCTAAAACACCACCGACAGGATTATCAGATGGGAGTATTTTTAAACTCAGCGGTGTTGTATTTGCTATAATTTTAACAATTTTCCCATCTGTATCAAAAAACAGCATATCTAAAGGGATGTATGTATTTTTCATCCACATATATAGTTGTCGTTTTTCGGGAAGTAAAAATAGCATACCTTTGTCGGCATCTAACTGTTTTCGAAACATTAATCCGAGTTTTGATTTTTCCGGTGTATCGGCAATTTCTACATCAAAAGCGTGGGAGTGACTATCATTTTTTAACCATAGTGGTTCGGCCAATACAGAATGACACCATAACAGTCCCGTTAAAATAAGACAGAGTTTATTCATATAAAACAGCCCCATCAAAAATGGTCAGGTTTAATTTTTTAAACGCTTGTTTTATTTGTTGCTCATAGGCTGGATTATCTCGCATAAAGTTATCTGCTGTGCCGATGAGTTTTTCACCTAATGACCCACGTAAATTTTTATATGTTTGCCGGTGTTTCCACATATCAAAGTAAATCGGCAAAGTGTTCATTTCTAACATAAATGAATGAACGGCCTGACCCAATGTATCAAATTGTTTTTCGGTATATTTGCCGTTAATCCATTCTTTTTGTCCGAAGGGAGCCTGTAACGATTCTTTGCCCCAATTTGTTTGGACACCGGCCATAGCAACCACTAAAGAGGGCGGAATAATATCCACACGTTTTAACAATTCGGCCAACTGTGTTTCGGGGATTTTTTCTTCCGTTACGCCGTACGTTTGTTTCAGAGTGTTAAAACGAGCCATTTCCTCCTCAGTCCATGGTGTTTTGGCATAATATTTTTGATTAAGAGATTCTAAAAATTTTCTGTCCTTTGTAATCATATTATTTTCATGTAAAATCAGGGACATCATAACCTTAATAAATAATTCGGCGTTTCCTTCGGTAGCAAAATCATCCGGAAAACGTTCTACGTAAATTTTGGGCATATAATATAAAAAGAGCCCCTCAAATGCTTCGGCTAATTTTTCCGTCGTTGTCAGTGTTTTGACATCTATATCGGAATTCGGCAATAACCGACTGGTTTGCCAAAACTCATCTACCGACATAATATTTTGTTGTTTCTTTTTTTTCTGAACCGTAATGGGCTTTGATTTAATAATAACTGGCTCGGGTGTTTTCATCCAATGATACGTACTGTACGTTCCGTATCCAATACCACCCAAAAGGAGTGTTCCTAAAATAACTGACCAACTTTTTTTCATATATCCTCCTTTACAAAATTATCCACGGCGTAAAAATGATTTGATATCTTTAACCGTAATACCACCCGAACCGATTAATATACCAGCAAATGAAACAACACCAATGCCAATAAGACCACCTAAATACAAAACGGATAATAGCCCGTGTTCGTGTTGCCAAGCTGGTGTATAGGTTGATAAACCAGCAAAACAACTGTATAAGGCAACGGTCATCATACAACCGGCTAAAACAATGCGTTTAATACGGTACATGAAGAGTTTGTCCAAACTGAATTCTCCTTGTTTTTTTAATCGCCACATATATTGGAACGCATTGACCCAAACGGTAATTGAGGTGGCCAAAGCAATCCCGATGAATCCTAGCGGGCCCATTAAAGACAGAGCCAACACGGCATTTAAAATCACACCGACAACGGCTATTTTGACCGGTGTTGTTGTATCGGAACGGGCATAGAAAAACGGAGATAATGCCTTGGTCATCATATAGGCCGGTAATCCAAACGCAAATACGATTAATGCCTTTGACGTTTGTTCGGTATCGGTCATGGTAAAGGCACCTCGCTCAAACAGTACGGCAATAATCGGATGGGCCAATAATACTAATCCAATCATGGAGGCCAATGACATAGCAATTGATATTTCCAATCCTCGGTTGAGTTGCGTATTAGCCTCTTGTTTTTCACCGGCTTTAATGTGTTTTGATAAGACTGGCAATAGAGCTGTCCCAATGGCAACCCCGATGATGCCGATGGGTAATTGGAATAAATGATGCGCATAATTCAGCCATGAAATCGCACCGGCCCCGACAAAGGAAACGAATAAGGTATCTAAAAATAAATTGATTTGATAAACGCCGGATCCCAGCACCCCCGGTGCCATTTTTTTGAGCAATAATTTGACTCGTTTTGATAAATGAAATAAGGCTCGAAACGGACCGATTAATCCAAATAAAAGACCGGCTTTTTTGATATGATACAGCAAGAAAATCAGTTCGGCAAATCCGGCTAAACATACGCCGATAGCCAATGCATAAGCCGGTGCAAAATCGCTGTGGATAAACGGTGTAATAATAAACAACGCTCCAATCATCATTAAATTTAATAATGTCGGTGTGAAGGCCGCTGCCCAAAATTTTCCGACCGAATTTAAAACACCCGATAATAAGGATACCAAAGATACACATAATAAAAACGGAAAAGTAATCCGGCTTAAATGTGTTGTCAGTTCTAATTTACCGGCAATCTCTTCAAATCCGGGCGCCAACACAAACATAAAGGCCGGCATAAAAATTTCCATAAAGACCGTAAATATCAACAGCACATAGAACAAAAAGCTGAAAGTTGCCCGGGCAAAGGTGAGGGCTCGTTTTTTTCCGCCACTGTGCAGTTCTCCGGCAAACAGCGGAACAAACGCCACGTTCAGTGTACCTTCTGCAAATAAAGAGCGAAACAAATTTGGGAACCTTAAGGCCACAAAAAAAGCATCCGCCATCATGGAGGCACCTAAAAATCGGGCAATTAAAATATCTCGTACAAAACCGACCAGTCGGCTGACAAGTGTAAAGCCACCAACGGTGGTTATGGATTTTATTAATGACATGATTACACTATATATGAAAACGCCCCTTTAGACAAGTTAAAAAAATGGTTTCTTTTTGAAAAAAAATGTGTATAATGCCCCCGATAAAGATAATTAACAAAGGAGATAAAAATGACGACGGCTTTGATTTTTCCGGGACAAGGGTCCCAAAGTATCGGAATGGGATTGGCATTAAATGAGGCTTTTCCCGTTGCAAAACATGTTTTTGAAGAAGTAGATGAGGCCTTAGGTCAAAAATTAAGTACGTTAATGTTTTCGGGGGATGCCGATGAATTAATGCAAACGCAAAATGCTCAACCGGCGATTATGGCGGTCGGTATGGCAGTCGTTAAAGTATTGGAATCCGAAACCGGCAAAAATATTTCTGAATTGGCCGGTTGCGTTGCCGGACACTCACTCGGTGAATATACGGCGTTGTGTGCCGCAGGGGCTTTAAACATTACGGATACAGCTAAATTATTACGGTTGCGTGGTTTGGCAATGGCCGAAGCTGCCAAAGAAAATGTGGGTGGTATGGCCGCTATTTTGGCGCTGACAAAAGACCAAATTGCTGAGGTGATTGCAAATACGGATTTAAAAGGTCAAATTTGTGTCATGGCAAATGATAACTGCCCAGGCCAAATTGTGATTAGCGGTCAAAATGACGCCTTAGAAGCCGTTATGGCTGGGTGTCAGGCGGCCGGTGCTAAACGAGCCATTAAATTGGCTGTTTCCGGTGGGTTTCATAGTCCGCTTATGCAATCGGCTGCCGAAAAAATGCAAGAAGTATTGGCCGAAACACCACTTCAAAATCCAATTGTTCCGGTTGTTTCCAATGTGCTGGCTGAACCCGTTCAAGATGCCGAACAAATTAAGGAATTATTGGTGCGTCAAGTAACAGGATCGGTTTTGTGGACAGATTCTATGCATAAAATGGTAGGTGATATGGGCATCAACCGTTTTGTTGAGTGCGGTAATGGTAAGGTCTTGGCGGGTTTGGTGAAAAAAACATATCCCGATATTCCGGTATTTTCATTGGGAACACCGGCGGATATTGAGGCCTTTTTGAAATAAATTGTCGTCAGATATTTTATTCCCCCTTACGATAAGGGGGATTTTTTTGTATGTTATTGTTTGAATGGCAATCTGTTTCGGACTTACTTTTTTCTTGCATTTTTGATGGATTTTTGCCATATTAAAAGCTATGAGTAAAGTATATTTTTTAAAGCGATTGTTATTTATTCCGATTACGTTGTTCGGGATTATGGCGGTGAATTTTATGTTCGTGCAACTGGCCCCTGGTGGTCCGGTGGAACAGATGATGACGAAAATTACCGCTACAGCCCCCTCTGATGCTTTAGCTCGTGTCAGCGGGACAGCGGGGGGATTGGAAAGTATGCAACCCGCCACATCAAATACATCAAAATATCGTGGGGCGCAAGGGTTAGACGAACAACTCAGGGCCGAATTAACCAAACAATTTGGATTTGACAAACCGGCTTTGGAACGGTTTTGGATTATGATTAAAAACTATGCCGTTTTTGATTTCGGTAAAAGCTTTTATCAAGACAAAACCGTTATTGATTTAATTTTAGAACGTATGCCGGTGTCAATCTCTTTGGGTGTATTTTCCACGTTGTTGATTTATTTAATTGCGATACCGCTTGGCATTAAAAAAGCGGTTAATCACGGGTCAAAATTTGATGTGGCGACCAGTTGGGGATTAACAATCAGTTATGCGGTACCGGCATTTTTATTGGCCATTTTCTTGATTATTGTTTTTGCCGGTGGCAGGTACCTCAGTTGGTTTCCACTGAAAGGGTTAACCTCGGACGGATGGGAACAATTATCATGGGGCAAAAAGATTTTGGATTACCTGTGGCATTTGACGTTGCCCGTTATTGCAATGACAGTTGGCGGATTAGCCGGATTATGTTTTTTAACAAAGAATGCCTTTTTGGAAGAACTCAGTAAAAACTATGTGCGAACGGCTCGGGCAAAAGGCCTCAGCAATCGTCAAATTTTATACGGGCATGTATTCCGTAATGCGATGTTAATTGTGATTGCGGGCTTTCCGGCCATGTTGGTTAGTATGTTATTTACCGGTTCGGTTTTAATAGAGGTTATTTTTTCGCTCAATGGTCTAGGATTATTAGGATTTGAGGCCGTTCAAAATCGTGATTATCCGGTTGTATTTGGCACATTGTATTTATTTGCCTTATTAGGGTTGGTCTTAAATCTTATCAGCGATTTTGTATATACCTTAGTTGACCCAAGAATTCATTTTGAAAAGAGGCTGAAATGATACCCAAAATAAGTCGCCGTTATATACGTATTTTTAAATCCAATAAGCGTGCTTATGCCTCATGGATTATTTTGTGTATTTTATTGGTATTCAGTTTGTTGGCTCCGATTATTGCCCATGATAAACCATTGATTGTTTCTTATAAAGGCCAGTGGCATTTTCCCATGCTTCAATTTGTTTCGGATGATGAGTTAGGGGGAAATTTACCAACTGAGGCCGATTTTAAAGATTCTTTTACCGTTAATGAAATTAATAAAAACGGATGGATGATCATGCCGATTATTGAATGGTATTATGATACGGTGGATTATTTTTCTAATGAACCGGTGCCCAGTGGACCATCCACAAAACATTGGCTGGGAACAGATGATCAAGGCCGAGATGTTTTGGCTCGTTTGATTTATGCCATTCGTCTGGGACTTATTTTCGGATTTATTTTAACGGCTTTGTCATCTGTGATAGGCGTTTTTGTCGGTGCCATTCAAGGGTATTTCGGTGGCCGAACGGATTTATTTATCGGACGATTTTTGGAAATTTGGGGGTCTTTACCGCAATTATTTATTTTAATTATTATTTCCAGCTTAATCGCGCCCAGTTTTTGGTCCATTTTATTGATTTTATTGTTGTTCAGTTGGACCTCGTTGACCGGTGTCGTGCGCGCCGAATTTTTACGTACACGTGGCCTTGATTATGTGAAGGCGGCTAAAGGGTTAGGTTTAACGGACTTTCAAGTGATGTTAAAGCATATTTTGCCCAATGCTTTGGTGGCAACAATTACCTATGTACCGTTTATGTTAGCAGGCGCCATTGTATCATTATCGGCCTTGGACTTTTTGGGATTAGGCTTACCGGTTGGGACACCCAGCTTAGGTGAGTTAATTCGTCAAGGTAAGGAAAATTTAAATGCCCCTTGGTTGGGATTAACTGCTTTCTTTACATTGACGATTTTATTGTCTTTATTGGTTTTTGTCGGCGAAGGGGTTCGGGATGCTTTTGACCCACATAAAAAGGAGAACGCATGAGTTTGTTGGAAATTAAAAATTTACGGGTGCGTTTTGAAAATTTTATGCCGGTTAAAAGTGCTACGATGCATATAGAGGTCGGCGAATTAGTCGCCTTGATTGGCTCTAGCGGTTCCGGAAAATCAACGTTAGCTATGAGCATTTTAAAGTTGCAAGAAGAAGCTAAAGTACATGGCCGAGTGATGTTTGACGGAAAAAATATTGCTTACTTTTCCGAAAAGAAAATGCGTCTGATACGTGGCAAAAAAATCGCCATGATTTTTCAAGAACCAATGACGTCATTAAATCCGCTTCATACGGTTGCTAAACAAATTTCTGAGGTATTAAAAATGACCGAGCAACCGGCAACAAAACAGGCTGTTTTGGACTTGCTGGCTCAGGTTGAGCTTACCGATACGGAACGTATTTACAAATCATATCCTCATGAATTATCCGGTGGACAAAGACAACGCGTTATGATTGCAATGGCTTTAGCCGGTCGTCCGGAATTATTAATTGCCGATGAACCGACAACGGCTTTAGATGTAACGGTTCAAGCTCAAATTTTGGCCTTGTTAAAACGATTACAAAAACAGTTGAATTTGGCCATTTTATTCATTACCCATGATTTAGACGTTGTTGGGCAAATTGCCGATAGAGTTTATGTTATGAGACAGGGGAAAGTTTCAACAACGGATATACCGGATAAAGTTTATCCATGGATTCGGCATACACCCCGTCAGCCATTGCAAACGCCGGCAATTGAGGTAAAAAATTTAAATGTGTTTTATCACCGTTTCCATGCAGTTAAGGATGTTTCTTTTTCCGTTCAGCCAGGACGAACAATCGGTATTGTTGGTGAAAGTGGATCGGGTAAATCATCACTGGCCCAAGGGTTAACTCGTCTCATTGAAGCGACAGGACAAGTCATGATAAACGGGCAGGATTTCTTTTCTTTATCTGGACGAGCTTTGCGCCAAGCACGTAGTCATATTCAAATGGTCTTGCAAGATCCGGCATCTTCTCTTAATCCACGTATGACGGTGGCGGATATCATTGGAGAAGGACTTAAAATTCGGAAAGTACCAAATGTTAAAGAGCAAGTTATAGAAACATTAAAGTTGGTTGATTTACCTATTCGTTTAATGAACAGACATCCCCATGCTTTGTCAGGGGGGCAACGAACACGGGTAGCCTTGGCCAGAGCCTTAATTTTAAAGCCGTCTGTTTTGGTGTTGGATGAAGTAACCTCGTCTTTGGATATTCAAACGCAACGGCAATTAATTAAGCTATTAACAATGTTGCAAAAAGAATTAAAGTTAGCTTATATCTTTATTTCGCATGACATGAAAGTAGTGCGGTCGTTATCTGATGATATAGTGGTGATGAAAGACGGTCAAGTTATTGAACAAGGATTTTCCGGTCAACTCTTTAATCATCCGACACATCCTTATACAAAACAATTGTTAAAAGACAGCTTCATTAAAACAAAACAAACAATATAAAAAATACCCCGATTTCGGGGTATTTTCATGGAGTAAAAAAACGATTATTCAATTTCCTTAAACAATGGTTTTCCTTGGTTGAGTTTTGTTTCTTGCATTTCCATCAACGTGGACAAGTTGATTTTTCCATCACGGATAATCATACGCATTTGATCGGCAGCTGCCGGATTCGGATTGGCAAAAGCACATCTGATAACCGGTTTTAAGACACGGATACCTTCTAATTTTTGATGAACAACGCCTAAAATACCACGTCCTAACAAGTCAGCTGCCAGCGATTCTTGTAATCCGGCGGCGGTCGCATATTTAATGACCGAATTTAATGCATCTTCAACAGAGTTGGCGTGAATGGTTGAAATAACTAAGTGGCCTGAAGTAGCTGCACGCAAAGCTTGAGAAGCCGTTTCCGGTGTACGAATCTCACCGACCAAGATATAACGAGGCTTTGAACGTAAAGCAGATTTCAATCCATCTCCCCAGCGTTCATTTTCAATTGGTGTTTGTTTACATAAACCCAAACCACCATTTTTGGCTGGATATAAACCGTCTAAAGGCATTTCTGGTGGATCTTCAACGGTATATAAGAATCCACCTTCATTTTCCAAATATTTTTTAATTAAAGCCGAACAAGTGGTTGTTTTACCCATACCGGTCGGCCCACCCATTAAAATCAATCCGGATTCGGTAGCCAACCCAACCAAATAATTAATAACCGGTTCTGGCAATCCTAAATCGTAAATATCTGGTGTGCTACGAGGCATTTTACGGCAGTTATATTGAACACCGGTTGTTGTAACAACACGTTCCACACGATACGATTCGCCGGCAAATTTTAAAGCATAACTGGAAGAGCCGGTATATCCTTGTTCTAAGGCCTTTTCAAAATCCAATTGGTCGTCTGTTTGCAACGGAACCAACGCAAATTTTGTCCGTTCATCACGAATGAACATCACCCCTTCTGGAGTTAACCATAAATCGGGGAAGAAAATGGAATTTAAAGAGGGCACTTTAATGACATGCGGTGAAACGGTTTTACTAGTAGCCGTTGGAGCTTTCATTTTTTCCAAAATTTTTTGCACATCAGCCGATGCCGTTGCCGCCACATTCGCTTGCGTTAGTTTAATACTCGGCGCTGGTTTCGCCTCAGGCGTACTTACAGGTGTTGGTTGTGTCGTTGGCGTCGGTTGTGCTGGTCTGGCATAAATACTGGC
>JAFXFY010000007.1 GCA_017513365.1 Alphaproteobacteria bacterium
CATTTAACACAGTGTTCACCAAAACCAGAATTATAACGGTCTCCCCATATTGTTCCATCACATAGATAACATTTATCTTTACTAACATTTTTAGTGTAACTAAAACTGTCGCATTTTGCACATTTTCCTTGTTTATTTTCAACATATCCCTCTTCACATTTTGTGCATATATCATTGCGACAGTCTTCACCTTCTGGACAGTTGAGTTTATCATCAAAACAATATTCACCAGTACAAACGGAACAGGTGCCATAGTCCAACGAATCGGCGGTGATTTCAAAAATATAGCTGAGTTCATTTTCGGACTTATCACATGACCATACAGATTGCCCATTTGCTTTTAACATTAACACATATTCCGGTTTTGTTTTCAGCAAAATATCACAAGCTGTCTTAGACACACCCGATACATTAACGTAAATCAAATTCGGTGTTTTTTCTGATGTGGAATCATAGTCAAAGTCATTAGGATTTGCAAAGTCAAAGCCGTATTCATATGGGCTTTGCAGGTCTAATTCTATATCGGGAAAAGACCCCTCTGAAACGATTTGATGAACTGTATTCGGGTATTTTAATTCTTGGTAAACCAAACGGATATCTTGTAATACTTGGTTGGCACGGTGTTTACTCATTGCATAATTATATCCTACAATTCCGCCGATAGATAAAATACCCATAATCGCTAGTGTTCCCAGCATTTCCACCATAGAACGACCAGATTGAGTTATATGTTTCACGTTAAACCTCCATAATAAAAAAAATCGCCTTGATGAAAAGCGACTGGAAGTTCATAACTATTTAGTGGAATAGCGCGGTATATTCACCGCATGGTTTATTTTACCGCCTTCCAGCCGGAACTGGAAAGCACTTATCGTCCCATAAAAAGACGCCACTAAAAGAGGTTATGAAGCCTCGGGGCGGTCATCACGTCGCCTTAAGTTTAAACATAACAGACAATAAAAAATAATTCAAGTTTTTTATAAAAAAAAACGAGAAGTAAACAACTCCTCGTTTTTTAATTTAAAATAAACGCACGCTTATTTCTTTTTAGCGCCATAAAACGGCATATTCAAAGAAGATGCAGAAGCATTAATATTTGTGCTTTTTGTTTTCAAAGAAGCTTTAGCCGGTGTTTTTTTCACAGCTGGTTTAGCAACTACTTTAGCTGTAGATTTTACAGATGTTTTGCAAGAAGATTTTTTGCAAACTGTTTTTTTAGCAGCCGGTTTAGCAGCGAACAATTGTTCACAAGCTTTAATCCAACATTCTTTTTCGGCACCTTCCGGACGGCCGGCTTGTTCCCAAATGTAATAAGCGGCAACGCGGATATTTTCTTCATTATAATGTTTGTTCATTGTTTACTCCTGAATTAAAAAATTATTGCAACAGCCTTAATATAAACTACATCCATTTTTTTTGCAATACCCTTTTTATATTTTTTTAATATTTTTTCAATAGGTTAACAAATTCTAAACAATCAAGCAATTTTCGTACGTACAACACACAATTCTTTTACTAAATATGCCATATCTTCCGGAAGAGGAATAATAACTGCTTGCCCTAAATGCCCACTGCTCATTTCACCAATTAAATCACCGGTTCGTTCATCATAAAAATCGTCCACAATAACTTTTAAAGGCTCTAAACGATTCGGCAATAAAACTTCTAATGACATCCCTTTTGTGATTTTATGTTTAACCTCCATCACCATTTTGCCATCACGTACTTCACGCACTAAACCGGCATATCGCCATGCCCCCGTGCTGGCCGATACATCATAGTTTTGAGCCTCTGGCCCTGCATTACCGTCTAAAAAGCCCACCGTATAACCACGAGATTGCAACGTTTCAATTTCCGCCATAAATGGTTCAGATGACCACGAATCGGGATTTTCAAACCATGCATCAATGGCATGACGATAAGCTCTTGCCGTTACGGCTGCATAATATTCGGATTTATTGCGCCCTTCAATTTTAAAACAATCTATTCCAACGGGCAAAATTTCATTTAATCTTGGCAACCAACACAAATCTCGTGAATTCATGATATAGGTTCCATGTTCGTCTTCTGTCATTTCCATCAATTGCCCTGCCCGAGTTTCTTCTTCAATATAAACCGAATCGGGCAAAGATTCTTTTTCATACATTTTATATTTCCAACGACAGGTATGAGCGCAATTTCCCTTGTTTGCACTGCGTCCCGTTAAGAAATTTGACAACAAACAACGACCGGAATAACTGACACATAATGCCCCGTGTACAAATGTTTCCAAACGAATATCCGGACAATCTTTACGAATTTCGGCAATTTCACTTAAGGGGGTTTCACGACCCAACACACACAAAGACGCCCCTTGAGATTGCCAATATTTAACGGTCAATGTTGAACACACATTTGCCTGTGTTGAAATATGAAGCGGTAAATTCGGTAATTCATTTTTAATATACCCAAACACCCCTGGATCGGCCACAATCACCCCATCCGGATTTAATTCTTTTAAGTGCGATACAAATTCTTTTAATCTTGGAATATCACGATTATGAGTAAACAAATTAATTGTCAAATAAACTTTTTTACCCAACGTATGAGCATACTCAATCCCTTGTTTCATTTCATCCATAGTAAAGGATGTTTTATTACGCAAACTCACCCCCGGCATACCGGCATAAACGGCATCGGCCCCATACAAAAAGGCCGTTTTTAACCTATTTAAGGACCCTGCCGGCAACAACAGTTCCGGTTTGCGTAAAGTTGTCATTTTGCTTTTCCTTTCTTTGCATTGATACGCTTAGCTATTGTTTCCCCTTTACTTTTGCGTATAATTTTTGGGACATTTGTTTTAATCGGCGCTACGGCCTTTACTTTTGGTTTCACTTCTGTTTCTTTCACCATTTCTGTTTTTTCTTGTTCCAAAAAAACGAATCAAATCATCAAAAGGCATCGGGCGAGCAAAATAAAATCCTTGCGCCATATCACACCCATTTTCAATTAACCACTCTTCTTGTTTTTTTGTTTCAACCCCTTCTGCCAATACTTGTAAATTCAAACGATGCCCTAATTCCATCATCGCCGATAAAATAATTTCATTGTTTTTATGCTCAAATAAAGAAGATACAAATTCCATATCTATTTTTAATTTTTGAACATTAAGCCGTCTTAAATAATTAAAACCAGCATATCCCGTTCCAAAATCATCAATGGCCAACTGAACACCCAAATCTGAAATTTCATTCAAAACACCTACTTGACGAGTCACATGTTCCATCATAGAGGTTTCAATCACTTCACATTCATAGTATTTCGGATTAATTTTAGATTTTTTAAGTTGTTTTTCCAGTTTAGAGGCTAATTCATCATCTTCTAACTGCACAACAGATAAATTAACAGCCATGGTTAAATCATTAAAGCCCATTTCCTGTAATCGCTTTAAATCTTCCATACTTTGACGAAATAAAAACAAACTGAGCTCATGAATCAATTTTGTGCGTTCCAACATCGGAATAAATTCAGCTGGAGAAATCATTCCTTTTTGTGGATGATGCCATCTGAGTAATGCCTCAACACCAACGACTTTACCTGTTTTTAAATTAACCTGCGGTTGGTAAAAAAAGACAAATTCTTCTTGACGAATAGCACGTTCCAAATCACTTTCAAACACCTGTTTGACCGGTTTTAATTTTTGATGTAACCAAGCTAATACTTTTTTGAGAGAAGAGTCTGTTTTCATTTTTTCCTCCTTAATGTTTTAGGCAATAATACCATCATTTTTCTTTTCAACCCGCATTGATGGAAAAGTAAGCACAATTGTTGTTCCCTTTCCAACGGCACTGATGATATCCATTTTACCGCCATGCAAGTTCATAATTTTATCCACCAAAGCCAATCCCAATCCCGACCCTTTATGAGAACGGGTCATAATATTTTCAACTTGAACAAACGGTTTAATAACCATTTCCAACTTATCTGCCGGTATACCAATACCATCATCGCTGATACGAATAACAAAATCTTCGTCCGGTGTCATTTTAAAAGACACTTTAATTTTTCCGCCGTCCTTTGTAAATTTAATGGCATTAGATAAAATATTTAACAATACCTGCCGCACCAACTTAGCATCTGCCAATATCTGAGGCAAAGCCTTATGTTTAGCCACCACAACATGACGTCTGTCATAATCGGGATAGCCCGATACAATTTGCATAACATCCATTAAAACAATATCAATATCCAACCATTCGGATTTTAACACTTGCTTGTTGGCTTCAATTTTTGACAAATCCAAAATATCATTAATTAAGGACAACAAATGGTCGCCAGATTTATAAATACGGGTTGCATATTCACGATATGTTGGATTATTAATCGGCCCAAAGGCTTCATGTTCCATCGCCGAAGAAAATCCCAAAATTGCATTTAGTGGTGTTCTGAGCTCATGACTCATATTGGCCAAAAAATCGGATTTAGACTGGCTGGCAAACTCGGCAACACGCAAAGCTTTTTGCAATTCATCTGTTCGCTCTTGCATTTGCTGTTCCAACCTGCGATGTCGCAATAAAGACAACTCGTTATAAGCACATAAAAATGGCAAGACCCCTAAAACCATCAATGTTAAAACAAGTGAATCCGGCATATGAAATACATACATCCCGACAATCACAC
>JAFXFY010000091.1 GCA_017513365.1 Alphaproteobacteria bacterium
AAATCATTTTCCGGCCGACTTTATTGTGGAAGGGATTGACCAAACACGCGGTTGGTTCTATTCATTACATGTTTTGGGAACGGCCCTACATGGAAAACCGGCCTATAAACATTGTTTGGCAACCGGTTTGTTAATGGCTGAAGCCGGCGTAAAATTATCTAAGAAACTCAAAAATTATCCAGACCCGTACGTTGTCTTAGATAATGTCGGTTCGGATACACTCAGATGGTTCTTGGTTTCTTCTCCGGCTGTACGTGCAGGACAAGCCTATGTCAACGAAAAAGAAATTATCAAAACCACACGTAAAGCTGTTTTACCGTTCTGGAATGCGTATTATTTCTTCTGCTTATATGCCAATGCCGAAGGTATTAAAGCCCAAGAAATCACAACGGCAACAGATGTCTTAGACAGATACATTTTGGGTAAATTAAAGGCATTGACCATTTCTGTTAAAGAACAAATGAATGCCTATGATATGGCACGAGCCTGTAATGATTGTTCCGAATTTTTGGATATTTTAAACAACTGGTATGTGCGTCGCAGTCGTGCTCGTTTCTGGGATGGAACGGATACGGGAGCGTTTAATACGCTTTACACAGTTTTGGTAACCTTATCCAAAATTATGGCGCCAATGATGCCGATGATGGCCGAATTTGTCTATCGTGGCTTAACCGGTGGCGAATCCGTCCATTTGTGTGATTATCCGACAGTAGATGCATTGGCAGATGAACATGAATTAATCGGTCAAATGGATTTGGTTCGTCAAATTTCATCTACAGCCAAATCAATTCGTGAAGAATACAAATTGCGTAACCGTTTGCCGCTGAAAACAATGACAGTGGCGGGTTCTAATGCCGGTACACTCACAAACTTTGCGGATGTGTTGAAAGATGAAGTCAATGTAAAAGATATCGTCTTGTCAACGGATATTGCCTCTGTGGCCGATACGTTCTTATACTTAAAAACACCGTTAATTGGTAAACGCTTGGGCCGTTTTATGAAAGATATTATGGCCGCCAGCAAGGGAACGGATTGGAAAGTGTTAGAAGATGGAACTCTGTCCATTGCAGGTCAAATTTTAACAACCGAAGAGTTTGAATTACGCCTGGTCTTAAAAGACGGTTTAAACGGTCAAGCTTTGCCGGATAACACAGCCGTTGTTCAATTGGATACAACCCTTTATCCCGATTTGGAAAAAGAAGGGATTGCCCGTGACTTTGTGCGTATGATTCAACAAGCTCGTAAAGAAGCCGACTTTGATGTATCTGATCGTATTACGGTGATTTATACGGTGAATACGCCATTATTGGTTGAGGCAATTAAAGAGCATTCTGACTATATTGCCGATCAAGTGTTGGCGGTGGCAATGCGAGCCGAAGAAACGGCCGTATCCGGCGCCAAAACAGAAGAGCTTGGCGATGGTCAAGTGGCTTTCGTTGTTGAAAGATAATTAAGAATGGGCGCTCTGAAAAGGGCGCCTTTTTTAATGGAGTTTGTATGATAAGGTGGATTTTATTTGTTGCTTTGGTTATCGGATGGCCATTACATACATGGTTTACAGAATATAATAGCGGTAAGGCATGGTCTAATGCCTTTTTAGGATTTTTAATCTTTGTTTTTTTGGTTGTGCCAATTGGTGGTGATACAGGCAGAGAACCATTTGGAATGTAAATTTTGAAACAAAAAAATCAGTGGCAGATTATTCTACCACTGACATGTTTCATTGGCTAAAAATTAGAAGCCCATTTTTAAACGCAAACCAACTGTGTGGTCTGTGTCTGCTGCATCATCTTCAGCATTGGAACCACCAATGTAGTATGTACCATACAAGGCAACAGCAACATTATCTGTTACGTTATAAGCGATTTCGGCTTCTGTTGACCAAGCTTTTTCACCTTTGTTAGCTGTTGTGAAGTCATATCTGATACCAGCATCAGCAGCCCATTTTTTGTATGTTTTGTGGGCACCGACAAAAGCGCTGTGTTCAAGAGAACCTTCTGTGGAATCAATTGGGTTTAATACAGCATATGTTGCATATGGTGTAAATCCACATCCGGCGTAATAACCCACTTTAATACCACCTTCTACATATTTTTGCCATCCTTCATTGGCTATGTAGCCATAGTGACTTTTGGCATCATATGTTATATAGGAACCATAAACTTGAGCTAAGAAATTATCTTTTTTGAGGTTATAAGCCAAACCAACTTGATATGTTAAATTGTGTTGGTTATTTAATTCGCTCATATTGTCAATATCAAATTCGTTATATAATTTTGCTGTTAAAGCCAAATTATCTGTTACGCCATATTGAATTTCTTCAGAAGCCATCAAGCCATCTTCTTTGCCCATACCATCTTTGTATTTTGTACGAGACAATTCAATTCTTGTGTCAGAAGAAATACCACCTTGTTCCGGCAAACCAAAAGGATTTGTTAAATCGGCGGCAGAAACAGAACCGGCTGTAAATAATACGGCAACGGAAGCAAATAATACAGATTTCATTTTCATGATATACCTCATTTTTTTATTAAAACGACTGGATGGTGAACCATCCAACTAACTTTAGTCTATACTTTAAAGGTTAGTAAATGGTTAACAAATGTTGTAAATTGTCATAAAACTGTCTTTATTTTAATAAAAAAACAAAGAACGGTATCGCGCGACAATTCTTTGTTTTTAAAGATAAAGGGCGGGATAATATACTTATGTTATGACTGTCGCAATTTCACGGCCGGTAAAACGTTTGATGTCGCTGATTTGGTAAAAGGTCATAATTAAATCGGCTAATGTATCTTGGACATCATCGTTTAAATGTGCTATATCTGTAACTGTTTTGTTATAATATACACGCATTGTGGCCCCGCTGCTGCCAGTACCGGATAAACGAACGATAATGCGTGAGCCACCTGCAAAATTAATTTCAACAACCGGCAATTCTTCGGCCACGTTTGTGATCGGGTCTGTATAGGTAAATAAACCGGCCCGTTCAACGATTAAATCACCAAATTGTTGTCCGGTGAGTGTTTTTGTTTGTTCGGTTAAATGATGCATAACGGCATTGGCATCATCGGATTCTAATCCTTCATAGTTATGGGTGGAACAATAAACACGGCCGTATTTTTGCCAATGTTCCTGAGTGATTTGTTCCACTGTTTTGCCTGTTTTTGCCAAAATACTCAGCCACGCCAAAACGGCCCAAATACCGTCTTTTTCATTGAGATGTAAAGAACCGGCTCCAAAACTTTCCTCTCCGCATAAGGCAATCTTTTGGTTGTCCAATAAAGACCCAAAATATTTCCATC
>JAFXFY010000092.1 GCA_017513365.1 Alphaproteobacteria bacterium
ACCAATTATTGGGGATATGATCCGATCGGGTTTATGGCACCTCATGCCCCATATTTGTCCAGCGGTAAAATAGATGAATTAAAACACATGGTGGAAGTTTTCCATGAAGCCGGCGTTGAGGTTATTTTAGACGTGGTTTATAATCATACGGGCGAAGGTAATCACATGGGACAAACGCTGTGTTATCGTGGGATAGACAATGCTGTTTATTATCGGTTAAACAAAGAAAATCCCAGATTTTATGATGATACCACCGGATGTGGCAATTCGTTTAATTTGGGGCATCCCAGAGCGTTGCAGTTAGTTATGGATTCTTTGCGTTATTGGGCCGAAAAAGTAAATATTGATGGATTCAGATTTGATTTAGCCACCACTTTAGCCAGAGATGATAACAACCAATATACAATTAATAGCGACTTTTTGGCAACCGTTCAGCAAGACCCCACTTTACAACGGTTAAAATTGATTGCCGAACCTTGGGATTTAGGATGGGGCGGTTATCAAGTTGGCTCTTTCCGTCCTGGTTGGGCCGAATGGAATGATAAATTTCGTGATACCTTACGCCGTTTTTGGAAAGGGGATGAAAATATGGCCTCCGATTTTGCTTATCGGATGACGGCATCATCGGATGTCTATCAGAAAAAAGGACGGCGTCCTTGGGAAAGCGTTAATTTTATTACGGCTCATGACGGATTTACTTTGTGGGATTTGGTGTCTTATAACCAAAAACATAACGAAGCCAATGGCGAAAACAACCGAGATGGAACTGATAATAATTACTCTTGGAACAGTGGCACTGAAGGGAACACGTCCGATAAAATGATTTTGCAAAATCGGGAACGACGGGCGAGGGCGATGATGGCCTCTTTGCTGTTGTCGTTCGGTACCCCCATGCTCAGAGGGGGCGATGAAGTGTTGCAAACACGAGGGGGGAATAATAATGTATATGCTCAAGATAACATTTTATCGTGGATTGATTGGACGCATATTTCCGATGTGGGTATGCGTATGAAAGAGTTGGTAAAACATCTGTTAAAAATCAGAAAAACATATCCCGTTTTGGAACAAGATGACTTTTTTAAACCGGAAAATTTCCTGTGGATTCGTCCGGATGGCAGACAAATGAAAAAGGAAGATTGGCTGTTTTATTTGCGTGCTGTATCTTGCAAAATATTAAATAAAAATAAAGATATATTTATCATATTTAATGCATTTAATGAACCAATAAAATGGACACTTTCACTGGAAAAAAGTCAGAAATGGCATTTGGTTTTAGATACATCCGATACCTTAAAAAAAGAGAGTGTGTTTTCTGAGGTAATGGCACCGGCTTGGAGTGTATTATTTTTTGAGCAGGAGGATAAATGAGCTATAATACCAACTTACTGAATGAATTATCCTATAAACTTGGTATATGGTTAGAATTCACCGATTATGGCACGAATACAACTTATGTGGCTGATGTCAAATCAAAAAAAGCCTTGTGTAAAGCGCTTGGATATCCGGCCGATACAAATGAACAGGTGCAAGCGTCCTTAGATAAGTATAAAAAGGAATCGTTTCAAGATTTTGTTCCCTTTACACGAGTGGTGCAAGAATGGGAATTAAAACCGTTTCAAGTTGAATTTGTGGTCTTAGATACGCAATCAGAGGCCATTTTATCGTGGGTTTTAACCCGTGAAGACGGAACCAATGCGACCGGTCAATTAAATGTATCCGAAACCGATATGTTGGAAACAATCAGTATCGGTAAGAAAACATATCAAAAACGCCGGTGTCAATTTGTGTTAGAGGCACCTTTAGGATATCATAATTTGTCCTTCTTACTGAATGGTGAAAAGACAGATACCAATTATCAAACAAAGTTGATTGTCGTGCCCCAAACTTGCTATATGCCCGAAAAATTACAGAGCGGTCAACGGGTATGGGGTTTCCCGATACAATTATATGCCATGAAATCCAATCGTAATTGGGGAATGGGGGATTTTACGGATTTGAAAAATTTTGCCCCGATTTCCGAAGAATTGGGGGCTTCGTTGGTCGGAATTAATCCGGTTAATGCTCTGTTTTCCGATAATCCGGAAGATGCCAGTCCGTATTGCGCGACCTCTCGGGTATTTTTAAATCCACTGTATATTGATACGGATGCCGTTCCGGAAGCCAAGGATAATCCAGCCTATGCAGAGTATAAAAATTCAGCTCGCTTTTCTGAGTTGTTAAATCAAGCGTGTACCTCTCAAACCGTTTTATATAAACAAGTGGCTGAAATGAAATTCGGTGCTTTGGATATCTTATATAAAACGTTTAAAGCGGTTCACTTGGATAAAGACGGCCATGCTTTGACGGCCCGAGGCTCTGCCTTTAAAGATTTTTGTCATAATATGGGGGAAAAACTGACGAATTATGCTATTTTCCAAGCGGTTCGTGATGTGCGTACTAAAAATGGAAAAGGTGCAGATTGTTGGTGGAACTGGGGAAAAGGATTTGAAACACCGAAATCGCCTAAGGCTCAAGAATTTAAAAATGAGTATGCCGATTTGATTTATGCGATAAAATATCAACAATTTTTGGCCTTTGAACAATACCGTGAAGCCGGTGATATGTGTAAAGAATGCGGACTGTCTGTCGGCTTATATACGGATTTACCCGTTGGCGTTGGAGCGAACAGTTCGGAAGTATGGTCTAATCAAACACTCTTTTTAAAAGATGTTTCCGTAGGGGCTCCACCCGATTCGTTTAATAAAAAAGGCCAAGATTGGTCTTTATCCGGATTTAATCCATACACACTTAAAAAAAGTGGGTATGATTTGTATATTCGGACAATTACTGCCGCCATGAAAAATGCCGGTGCCGTTCGGATTGATCATGCCTTTGGCCTCAGCCGATTGTTTTATCGTGTGAAAGGGGGCAGTGGGGCTTATTTAGCCTATCCCTTTAAAGATTTTTGTCATAATATGGGG
>JAFXFY010000093.1 GCA_017513365.1 Alphaproteobacteria bacterium
TATTGGTGGTATGCGATGGGCAATTAAGGCTCAAATCCATGATAATAACCGTTATAAAGGTTTCTTTGTGGAAGAAGATGCCGGTGAGGGGAGCGGTTTTCGTTTTGCTCAAACGCTACAGGAAGTACAGCAGTTTGCCTCTCAGATGTTGGGAAAAACATTGATTACGCCCACAACGCATCACCGAGGGCATGAAGTCAAAAAAGTATATGTAGAAGAGGTTGTGGATATTAAAGAATCTTTTCAAATTTCTTTAAGAATTGATGAAGAAACGCAACAGCGTATATTGGTTTTGATGCGGGAAAATGGACAAGTTAAAAGATATGAATTAACAAATAAAGGAATTACCGGCTTTTTGATGCATCGTATGACCAATCGGATGAAATTGTCTGGTAAAACGGCTTCGGCATTAAATACGATTATACGACAATTATACGATATTTTTGAAACTTATAAGGCGCGTGCTATAGAATTAACACCGTTGATTTTGACAAAAGAAAACAACCTTATTATTTTAGATGGCCGGATTGTTTTTGACGGAGATGCCTTGTTTGCTTATCCGGATATATCGGCCTTAAGAGAAATTGAAGTGGGGACAGAGCGAGAGCATTCAGCCCGACAAAATAACTTTAAATATACTAAATTTGGGGGTAATATTGCGTGTATCGTTAACGGTACAGGATTGGGTATGGCAACTGTTGATTTGATTGCCGATAAAGGTGGTACAGTTTCTTGTTTGTTGGATATTGGAACCGAACCTAGTAAAGAAGTTGTAGCTAAAGCTTTTCGTATGGTGTTGGGAGAACCGGATATTGAAGGCGTTTTGGTCAACATCTTTGGTGGTATTACACGCTGTGATGTGATTGCGCAAGGGTTAATTTCTGCCTCACATGAAATATCGGTTGGTATGCCGTTGGTGGTACGTATGGATGGAACAAATGCATCGGTTGGATGTCGTTTGCTGCAAGAGTCTCATTTGCCGTTTGAATTGATTGAGCAAATGGATAAGGCGGTTGAAAAAATCGTTGCCCGCGTTGAGGAGGTTGCATGAAGTTTATTTTGCCAACAGATAAAACACCGATTTTGGTTCAAGGAATTACCGGATCATTGGGGGCGACTCATGCCGAAATGGCGATTGTGTATGGGTCTCATGTTGTGGCAGGAGTGGCTCGGGAAAAAGGATTAAAAACATTCTTAAATGTGCCTGTTTTTCAAACGGTACGAGAGGCAGTCAAAAAAACAAAGCCAATGGTCAGTATGATTTTTTCAACACCAGCAAGAGCTTTGACAGATGTGTCCGAGGCGGCCAAAGAAAAAATACCGTTGATTATTTGTACGACTGAACATGTACCACTACATGATAGACTGAAAATGATTGAGGTAGCTGAAAAATACGGTGTGCGTTTGTTGGGACCCAGTTCTCCCGGGGTGGTCAGTGTGGATAAATGCTTAGCCGGAACAATGCCAGCTCACTTATTTCCAAAGGGTAATGTTGGGATTGTTTCTCGGTCCAGTTCTTTAACCTATGAGGCGGTACAACAATTGTCTGCGCTAAATTTAGGGGTATCTTCTTGTGTCGCATTGGGGACATCTACTGTTTTGGGGACATCGTTTATTCCGGTTGTTCAAAGCTTTTTATCGGATACTAAAGTCAAATCCGTTTTGATTGTTGGGGATTTAAATGGTGATTTTGAATTTGAATTGGCGTCATGGTATAAAAATCAAAAAAAACGCAAACCAATGGTTGTTTATATTAGCGGTAAATCTTTTCCGATGTCTAAAAAATTACCATTTGTAGGGGTATCTCGGTTAACACCGGCGCAGAGGATTTTGCAAAAACAACAAGCATTGGAGGCTGTCGGGGCTAAAGTTGTTTACTCTGTGGAATTAATCGGAAAAACAGTGGCTGATGTGATGAAACAAGGATCAAAATGACATTAAATGAATTAATTATGACACGGGTGTCGCATGATTTGGCCGGTATTTGCGGTGCGTTATATAATACGGCGGAATTATTGGAAATTGATGAAACATTTGGAATAGAGGCAGGGCCTTTGATAAAATCCAGTACAGGAGCGTTAATAGCCAGATTAAAGTTTTTTCGGGCGTTATTTGGGTTGGATGGTGCGCCATTAGATAACGATATTGTTAATAATTATTTGCATACATTATCTGCTTCATTTGACCTAAAAGGAAAGGTATATAATCGGATGCAGTTGGCGGGCATTTTGATTTGTGCCGATATGATGATACGGGGCGGGCAAATTGATATTAAAGAAAATAGTGTTTCGGGAGTGGGAAGCATTAAGATTTATGACCAGTTATCAGATGTGTTAAAAGGAAAAACGGATGGTGTTGACCCAAAGTTAGCTCCGGTGGCATGGTTGTCTGCTTATAGTCAAAAAAATAACGGAGTTCTGAAGGTGAATATAACACCGAACGGATTAGATATTTATTTTTAACTTGACGACTTGTTGAAAAAGGCGTATAATGGCCTTACTTTTTAACCAAATATGAGGTTTACTTTTTTGCATTTATATATGCTTAAAATTTAAAAAAAATATCATGAAATCAAAATATTTTAATATATCCGAAAATCAAGACGGAACATACAAGATTACAACTATAAAAGGCCGAATCATTGATAGTGCCGCTCAAGGATATGAGATTAATCCTAAACAACCTAAGATTATCAAAATACGTCATGATGGTGGTGCATGGTGTTCTTTGATTAATAACCAAGGGTGTGCTTTAAAAGATACTATGTGGGTTAATGATGTTGTAATAAATGATGATGGCTCTTATCGTGTGCAAGAGTATATTCATGACAAAGAGTGGAAACATTATGATAATGGTGCATCGGCAAAAAGGCTGTGGAATAAGTATGCTATTTGTTTTTCTAGTGTGGTTTTGGTTGGAAGTATGTTGTTATTGACTACCTCCAGTAGAACACATTCTGACCAAAGTATAACAGAAAAAGAACTGCCGATAAGTAAAGGAAATAATATTAGAAAAGTATTGTTTGCAAAGGGTCGGAAAAACGTTCTTTTAAACGAGCATATTCACGAATAATTATCCGCTGTTTTTTTATAAAAGCACTTGTTTTGAAAAACAAAATGTGTTAAGTTATTGTTAACTGATTTTTTTGTATAATATGGTTAGTAATAACTATTTTACGGAGAATGAAATGCAAGAACCAATCTTGAAAGCCGTTGCAATGCCTCCTAAAGTTTTTTGGGCGCCGATGATTCCGTCTATTGTTAACATTGCGGTTCAATCTGTTTTTATTTGTATGTGGATTGCATCGGGGAAAAATCCTATTTTCTTTATTGCAACGATTGTATTGGCTCACATCGGTATCGTTATTTATGGGGTGAAAGAACCGCATTTATCTAATATGATGCAGGCATCAGGTCCGATGTTGTCGCCCAGCAAAAATGTCTATCGTTCCCGTGGGAATAAGTTGGCTCCATAAGTTAGGATTTTGAATATGTCAGATTTAGGTCTCAGTGTTTTCAGTATTATTGCCCAAAGTGCTTCGTCGTTTTCCACGATTATAGCGGTTATCGGGGTCTTGTCGGCAATGTTGATTATGTCGGTTTTTGTGACACGTCTTGGCGATATGATTTTGCCAAAGCCTCGTGAAACACGGGTGTCGGACTTTTTGCCGTTTTCCAAATTGGATGATGATGGGGCTACCATTCATTTGCGAAATGGTTCTTTGGCTCGCGTTTTCGAATTAAAAGGATGCGATACAACATTAATGTTGCCGGAAGAAAGAATTGAACTGGCTGAAGCAAAAAAACGGTGGGTGGATTCAATGGCCGAGTTGGAAATTGTTTCTCGTGTTATTACAATTCGTGAACGTATTCCTTTAAGCGAACGAAACACATATAAGGATGATCGTTTGTTGCAAACGGTATCAGAAATTTGGTTAAATAGTTTGCATCGGGTATATCGCAACAAACATTATGTGATATTATCTGTGAATGATCGTAAAACAGCGATGAAGGATTTACAACAAGCCTCTAATGCCCTGATTACGATTTTAGATATGTATGAGCCAGTGTTAATTTCCGAAAAAACGCCTCAAAAACATAATGACAAAAGTCCTTTTTGGTTGTTTTCTCAATTGCTCAGTCCGCTATCTAATCCAAAGCCGATTATACATGGTGAACAAGGCGAATATTTAAATGCATTACTCACGGCAGATTATATTCACTTTACCAAAGATGAAGGTATTATCAAGTTTATTAACGGTGATGAAGAGAAAATGGCCATTTGTATGGGCATTCGCAAACCGGGTGATTATATGGATGAACAAATGGTTGCCGATATTTTAAGCATTGATTGTGAAGTAACCGTTTGTCATAATATTAAGGCTATTCCCCATGTTAAAGCTAACTTTTTGTTAATGCAACAACGCCGTATGGCTTATTTGACAACATTTTCACAAA
>JAFXFY010000094.1 GCA_017513365.1 Alphaproteobacteria bacterium
AATCAATGGCTCGTGGCAAAAAAAACGCACGGTTATACGTACTCATAACCACTGAAATTGCCGGTCGTGTTAAGTGTCTATACCCTATATACCCTATAAATCCAAGACCAAAAAATAAAACGAATAACAACACTTTTTTTATCATTTTTCACCTATTTTATTGATTAAATTTTTTCATCCATATTCAATTCTCTAACAAATTCATAGACCCCTTTTTTATTTTTCTGAAATTCTTCATTTGCCCAAGCATCTTTCATCCAATCTATCCACAAAATATCATCAGAAATTTTTTTAATTTTAGCACATTCTGTTTTTGTTTTAACACGACATCCTCGATTATTAAATCCGATAATAAAATCGTCTGACCAGTTCATATGTTTCAAGGTTATTTTTTCACCTTCTACAATGAACTCCCAAGTGCCATCCGACTGACGGGCAAAAGATTCCATCGGATAGCCATGCCAATGTACCTCTATTTTATCATTCCCAACTTTTATCAATTTTCCCCTGTCCTTTGTTTTTGTGCGTTCCCAAACATTTACATCAAGTTGTTCTAAATAACCTTCCCATCCATTAGCTCTATGTACTAAATAATAAGAACGATCCAAATCAGCAGGGCAATAAGCATTATATCTATTTTCTAAATAAATTTGAGGCATTTTCGGATTTTTCAAATTAGACAACATTATTTTTTTCAAAATTTGACACTTTTCATGGGTTGTATATTGAACTTTTAACTCTTGCTCAGTCGGCACAAAAAATCGTAAAAACATTTTTTTATGAATATTAATGGAATGAGATGTCATTTTTTGATAATACTCAGAAGAATTACTTGAATGTCGTCTTACGTAAACTAAAACATCAGAGATTGAGGACATCCCCCCTCCCATGAGGACAAATTGACGCCAAAAATCATAATCTTCAGCAGAGATTAAACTTGCATCATATCTGATATGATTTTTTTGAACAAACTCACGTCTAAAAAACGATGCGACATTAGCAAATCCGTTATAAAACATCAATTCTACTTCAAAAAAACCATCGCTGTGCACAAGCGTATATTGCCTTGGATTTGTAATCGTATAGTTTGGAATAAACTGATTTTCCTCGATATTTTTTAACCCCCCAGTCATAACATTAACTTCCGGATAATCCGCCATAAAAGCAACTGACTTTTCTAATCTGTCTGGAACAGACCAATCATCAGAATCCATAGTGGCAATATAGGTTCCCCGTGCAGCATCTAATCCACGTTGTCTGGAATACGCAATGCCACGATTTTTGGGATTATGAATAAGACGAATCCTAGAATCTTTTTGGGCATATTCTTTTAATATTTTTTTTGTCTTTTCATCAGATCCATCATCTACAATAATAAACTCAAAGTCTGCAAAAGTTTGATTTAAAATGGATTCGATGGCACGCGGCGCTAAATCTGAACGATTATAAACCGGCATAACAACGGATACCAATGGCGTTTTGTGTTTTAAATAAAAAGAAATGCCGACAATACACAAAATACACAATAATATATAGATTCTCTTTTTCATCATTTTTCCCCTAGACAATTATCTTTAGCATACAAAAAAATAAAATGCTATAAAAAAAAGAGCCTTTTTATCGGCTCTTGGAGGTTATGAATAAAAACATTAAGCAACTTTTGTTTGAACAGTCTTTAATGACAATTTTTCGGCTTCATCCATCGTAATGATTTCATAGGCCGTTTCATCTGCCATTAATTTACGCAATAATTCGTTCGTATGCATATGACCGGATTTAACACCGGAAAAATGCCCGATAACCGGCATACCGAGTTGATATAAATCTCCAACGGCATCCAACACTTTATGAACCACAAATTCATTTTCACTGCGCAATCCCGTCGGATTTAAAACGGTATCCCCTTCAACAACAATGGCATTTTCCAAAGTACCACCTCTGGCCAATCTCATAGAACGAAGCATTTCAACCTCTTTAGCAAATCCAAATGTTCTGGCATAGGCAATATCATTTTTAAATGTTTTATAGTTAACGTCAATGGAATATTCTTGACGGCCGATAGCCTTGGATTGTTTAAAGTCAATCATAAAGTCAATGGACAGGCCTTTTTCTGCCGGATATAAACAGGCACTGGCCCCTTTACCGTCATCAAAACAAACTTCTTTTAAAATACGAACAACTTTTAACGGTGCCTCTTGTTCACGCACGCCGGCACATTCAAATAATGTAATGTAATCTTCGGCGGAACCATCTAAAATCGGCACTTCCGGACCATCCACTTCAATGATAGCATTTGTAATGCCAAAACCATGCAAAGCCCCCATTAAGTGTTCAATCGTTCCAACACTCACCCCATCCGCATTGGCAATACAAGAGCACATGCGTGTATCGGCAACAGCCGAATATTTTGCCGGTATAACATTATTTTTGTCCGTGATATCCACCCGATGAAACTCAATACCTGTACCAACCGGAGCCGGCTTGAATGTTAAATTAGCTTTTTTACCACTGTGCACCCCAACACCAACACAACTGATTGAATTTTGGAATGTTTTTTCACAATATTTATAACCAGATAACGTTTTAACTTCTGCAATCATAAAAAATCTCCTTGTTTATTAGCCTAACACTATCAATCTTTATAGGAAATATCAAATCAAGGATTATTTCAAAATATTACAAAAAAAAATAAAAATCATCTTTTTCAGCTTTGGTATTTTAACTTGACTTTTTTCTGAAAACGGGTAATATCATCACATTATGCCAATGAAAAAGAAACTTATCAGTGCGGTTCGCAAAGTTAAAATCAGCCGCTTTCGTACCTACAAAAAGTTAGGCTTTTTGGGGCATCGCCAAGCGATTGATAAAATGGCTAAAATGACATTTTGGGCCTTATTGGGATTAACAACAGTTTCTTTGTTTTGCTTAAGACCATCCGAAGAGGTAAACCCGATTTCAGGGGTAATTGAGGCAACTGAAATGTCGGATAAAACACTTACCGATGCAGATACCATTCATGATGATTTAGGGGACGATCCGGTACAAGCCGATACGGATGATTTATTAACTGCCTTAGAAAAAGAGGTCGTTAAAGGTAATTTGTCCATGGCCTCGTACACCTTAGAAAAAGGCGAGGCCTTAAGCACTCTGTTAAAACGTGCCAATATCGAAAAAGGGGCTCATTCTCATATTATTGACGGTTTTTCACTCCTCATAAATTTGCGTAGTTTACAACCGGGCATGACGTTTATGGTTTTCTCAGAACTAAACGGAGCTTTTAAGGGAATTTCTCTCCAAAACAAAAATGGAGAAATTATTGCCGTTGTTAAGGAAAACGAAGAAGTCTATACACCTTTTTCTCACGAAGGACGTGTAGACATTAAAAATATTCGCATTACCGGCTCCATAGAGCGCACATTTTCTGGCTCAGCCGAAAAAGCAGGCATTCCCAAGGCATTAGTTGCTCAAATTACAAACGCTTTAGATGGCGAAGTAGATTTTGCCACATTCCGTGAAGGCGATACATTTGATATCATCTTTGAACAAAAAACAACGGCCGGCGGATTAGAATTGGGCGATAAAAAAATATTGTACATCGGCTTAAGTGTCGGCAAAAAACAATTTCATCGTTATAATTGGACAGACAGTAGTGGAAATGAGTTGTTTTTCAACCCTCGTGGACAAAGCGCCGAAAAGGAATTGTTAAAACGCCCAATAAAAGGCCGTCCACGGGTCAGCTCTCCCTACGGTTGGCGAAATCACCCCGTCTTAATGGCCCGTATTTTTCACAGCGGTGTTGACTTAGCCATCGCAAAAGGCACCCCTATTGTTGCCGGCGGAGATGGCGTCATTACACAACTGGGACGGAAAGGAGCTTATGGTAAATATATTCGCATTCGTCATTCTAACGGATTTCAAACGGCATATGGCCATATGAATGGGTATAAAAACGGCCTAAAAGTCGGTTCAAAGGTCAAACGAGGCGATGTTATCGGATATATCGGGCAAACCGGTCGAGCAACAGGA
>JAFXFY010000095.1 GCA_017513365.1 Alphaproteobacteria bacterium
TAGTCAACCAACACTATCTCAAGTAAAAGCAATGGATTGGAGTGAGATTAAGCAATTTTGCCATAATCACATAGAAAGCGAAGAGTGGCTCCGTAGTATAGCATATAAACCTGAAGGCGCATCTGACTACGTAATGATTGGCGATGAAAAAGATGTGAACTATGCCGGTTCATATTCTGAAGATCCATTCGTATCTTACTACTTGGTAAAAGCAGATGTTGATTAAACAAAAGGGTTTCTTTACCTTTTAAATCAACCAAAGCAATACAACAATACCAACCTTTCATGGTTGGTATTGTTTTTTACTTATCCGTCAAAATCCCTTCACATAATCAGAACAAATCCTACACCAAACTAAGGGGATACATTTCTTCAACGGTATAATATTTGCCTTCACCATTTTCACGAGCATGGCTGACAAATAAGGACACATTATCCACCAAAAATTGTTCGGTTTTAAACAAATTATTGGCCGTGATATAGTCAAATACATCATTCATTGTTGTGCCTTGTAATTTTGCTAGCGTAATGTGAGGGGTAAATTTATAAGACGTTTTATCTCCGCCACCGGCTTTTTTTACAATATTATCAATTTTATCATACAGCTCTTGCAAGATTTTTTCATTATCTAATCCAACCCATAAATGGTGCGGAATATTACCAACATCAAAGTATCCTAACCCTTTAGCCGTTAAATGAAAGGCCGGAAAACGTAAATATCTTAATTCTCGGATAATTTCATCAGCCGTTTGTTCATCAACGTTCCCAATAAATCTGAGTGTGATATGCATTCTATCCGGTTCACGCCATTTAGCACCAATCAAACCACCTCGTAAAGAATAAAGGCTTTCTTTTATATTTTCGGGTAAATCTATACCAACAAATAACCGTATCATGAAAATTCTCCTTTTCAAATTTCAAAAATCAGTATATAATACCATTTACAGAAAGGAAAGAAAAAAAATGGCAATATTACCTGTTTTAGAAATACCAAACCCAATTTTACTGCAAAAAGCCGAACCCGTTTCGGTGGTTAATGATGAAATCAAACAACTGTTATCCGATATGTTGGAAACCATGTATGCCACTCACGGAGTCGGTCTGGCCGGTAACCAAGTCGGCGTGTTAAAACGAGTCGTTGTGCTTGATTGTGCCGATAAAGAGGAAGAACCGGATCCCATCAAAATGGTTAATCCGAAAATCATTTGGAAATCCGAAGAAATGATTTGTCATAATGAAGGATGTCTATCCATTCCTCGTCAATATGCCGATGTTACCCGTCATGCCGAAGTAGAGGTAGAATATACCGATGAAAATGGTGAAATCAAACGTCGTAGAACCGGTGGATTATTGGCAATTGGCATTCAACATGAATTAGATCATTTAGAGGGGATTTTATTTATTGATTATGTATCCCCGATGAAACGCAAAATGATGTTAAAACGATTAGAAAAAAATCGCAAACGGGCAGCCGAAGCCGCTGCATTGGAGGCAAAGTAATGAAAGTTGTCTTTATGGGAACACCGGATTTTTGTGTGCCGGTATTGGAAAACTTGGTTAAACATCATGATGTCATTTGTGTTTACACACAACCGCCTCGACCAGCCGGCAAAGGATACCAATTACGTCCAACCCCTATTCACGTAAAGGCCGAAGAATTGGGTATTCCCGTTCGTCATCCTACAACACTCAGAAATGTAGACGAGCAAGTGGAATTTTATGAACTGGGGGCAGATGTGGCTGTGGTGTGTGCGTATGGGTTGATTTTACCTCAAGCGGTTTTAGATGCTCCAAAATACGGATGCATTAATATACACGGATCCTTATTACCCCGTTGGCGAGGGGCCGCTCCCTTGCAACGAGCCATTCAATCCGGTGATGATAAAACGGGCATTACCATTATGCAAATGGATGCCGGGTTGGATACGGGTGATATGCTGATGAAAGGCGAAATTCCTTTGACAGATTGTATCACAACGCCGGTATTGCATGATGCCTTGTCTTTGATGGGAGCCGATTTAATCATCAAAACGTTGGAACAATTAGATACCATTCCCCATATACCGCAACCCAGCGAAGGGGCAACATATGCCGAAAAATTACAAAAATCCGAAGCATTAATTGATTGGTCATTGCCTGCCGAACAAATTGACCGCAATATTCGTGCATTTAAGCCATTCCCAGGTACTTATTTCATTTATAAGGATGAACGTATTAAGGTATTAGAGGCTTGTATTTCATCCACGGATTCTAAAGAAGAAACCGCCGGAACCGTCATCAACGAATCGCCTTTACTGGTGGCTTGCGGACAAGGCGTATTGAAATTAAATCGCCTGCAACGTGAGGGGAAAAAGCCGGTTTCTGCCGAAGATTTCCAAAAGGGATACACCATTACCGTAGGGGAAAATCTTGCGTTATAAATTGATACTGGAATACGACGGAACCGATTTTTACGGGTGGCAACGTCAAGAAAAACACATATCCGTTCAACAAGTGTTAGAGGATGCTCTATTCGTGTGCACAAAGGAACGACCGGTTTTGTTTGCTGCCGGCAGAACGGATACGGGCGTACATGCTATCGGACAAGTCGTGCATTTTGATTTGGAACAATCCCTCAATCCATTTCAATTGCAAGGGTCATTAAATGCATTAGTTCGTCCGCATAAAGTATGTGTTAAATCGGCCGAAACCACCTCAGATGATTTTCATACCCGTTTTGATGCCCAAAAACGCCGGTATATTTATAAAATCCAAAACACACGTTATCCGCCTGTTTTAAATGCGAATCGGGTGTGTCATTTTGCCAAAACACTTGATGAAACAGCCATGCAAGCGGCCGCAGATTTGCTTATCGGCAAACACGATTTTTCAACCTTTAGAGCTTCAGAATGCCAAGCCAAATCCCCTATCAAAACGATGGATGCCATTACCGTTAAACGAATCGGTGATATGATTGAAATTGAACTGATTGCTCGGTCATTTTTACACCATCAAGTGCGCAATATTGCCGGCTCTCTCATGTGGGTTGGCTGCGGTAAATGGACGGTCGCCGATTTTAAAGACGCCTTTGACGCCTGCGACCGCCGCCGAGGAGGCCCCACAGCTGTCCCATACGGTCTGTATTTTATGGAAGCGGGGTATTAAATCACCCCTTGTTTTTTATATAAAAGGTGTTGCCTTTTGAGCTAAAAAACTCTATATTACCCTCTATGAGTACATTTATTTGGCCTTGGGCTGTTTTATTAATTTTTATTCCCATTTTTACACGGTATATTTTACCGGCAAAGCGGGTTGAAACAAAGGCGATTGCCGTTGCTTTACGTGTTCCTTTTTTCCATAGACTTTCTTCTTTTTTAACAACGGCACAGGTATCTGGCGGACACAAAATTGCGGTATTGTTGTGCTTGTCTTGGATATGCTTTATCGTGGCCTGTATGCGTCCGGTTAAATTTGATGAGGCTATCACCTTACCAAGAGAGGCTCGCAACATTATGCTGACCATTGATGTATCCGGTTCTATGGCGGAACAAGATTTTGATTTAAAGGGCCGACCCGTTACACGTTTAGCTATGGTCAAATCCGTTGTAAATGACTTTATCAAAAAACGCCCAGATGATAATTTAGGGTTAGTTATTTTTGGAACAGAGGCTTATCTATACACCCCTTTATCATTTGATAAAAAGACACTGGCTTCGTTATTTGATGAAGTCAGCATTGGTATTGCCGGCGAACAAACGGCAATTGGGGATGCTATTGCCAAAGCGGTAGAGGGGGTCGCTTCAACACCCAGCGACAGCCGTATCGTTATTTTGTTGTCAGATGGCTACGCTAATGCCGGTGTTGTTAAAGTTGATGAGGCTATAGAGTTGGCCAAAAAACAAAATGTTAAAATTTATACAATCGGTGTCGGGTCTAATCAACAATTAGTACAATCTTTCTTTGGTACTTTTGCCGTCAATCCATCGCTTAATTTAGATGAAGCAACTTTGCAAGAAATTGCCCGTCAAACAGGTGGACGTTATTTCAGAGCAAAAACAACCGATGAATTAAACGAAATTTATAACGCCATTAACAAGTTAGAAAAAACAGACAGCGAAACATTATCCGTTCGTCCACAAACAGAACTGTTTTTCATTCCATTACTGATATCAATGGTTTTATTGTTAATCGCCGCCATCTTAAAACGGAGGCAATCATGATATTCTTAAGACCTTGGCTATTGTTAATGGTATTGGCTCCGTTAATTTTTTGGGTTTTCAAAAAACGTTTAATGGCAAAAAATCCATTAGAAAATTTTGTAGATAAAAGATTACTGCCCTTTTTAACCGTTCATTTTAACATTGGATTATATCGGATAAAAATGCGGTGGTTTGTCTTTTTTTGGACACTTTTAAGTCTTGCTGCCGCAGGACCGGCCTTTGATAAAATATCTGTGCCGGCAACAACGGTAGCACCGGCAGATGTAATTGTGTTGGATTTATCTCCGGCCATGACCGACAGCAATCTGACAAAAGCTAAATTAAAACTGTATGATTTATTGAATGTGTTAAAGGGCCATCAAGTCGGTCTAGTCCTATATGATGAAAAAGGATATACAGCCTCACCACTGACACAAGATATTGACGTTATTCGTAATATGATACCGGCTCTGACCCCTTCTGTAATGCCAAGACCATTAAATAAACCTCTCACCGGTTTTCAAGAAGCCATCAAATTGTTGGAAAATGCCAATATGAAAACGGGCCATATTATTTTTATAACCGCCGGTGGGTTTGACAGTACCGGATTAGAAGCGCTTATCAAAAAAATACCCTACCCTGTTTCTACTTTAGCAATTGAAACTTCGGGGGAAGGCTACCCTATTCCATTGGCCGGAGGAGATTTTATGCGAGATGCAGACGGGCAACCCATCTTGGTAAAACCCGATAAAGAAGAATTATCCAAAATCGGGAGCTATATACCTTTGAGTGTATCGGATGAAGATATCCAAAAGTTAGCCTCTTTAACCCCCAAAATGATACAATCAGATACAAATGAATCAGACTTGATAACAGACCAAGCAACCATGTGGAAAGATTTGGGCCCGTATTTGTTATTTACAGCGATACCATTTTTCATTTGGTTATTCCGCAAGGGAGTCTTCTTTGCGTTATTAATCATCGTACCCTTGACAACTCAAGCCGGTATTTTTGAACGACCGGACCAAACAGCCTATCGCAAAACAATGTCAGGCGTGGATGCGTATCGTATTGGCAATTATGAAGCCGCTAAACAAGTTTTTGAGGCCGGACAAACAGCCGATGATTTGTATAATGCCGGTAATGCAAA
>JAFXFY010000096.1 GCA_017513365.1 Alphaproteobacteria bacterium
CTTCCAACATGGCATTAAATCTGGCTAAACGCATAGCAGCACACATTGCCAAAAATAGGGCAAAACCCCAATAAACCCCAACAGCTTCAGACCGAAAAGCATTGCCGACCAATGCTTCATGACGAGCGGCTTGATCCATTGTCCATTGGTACATTAAAAAACCCGGAGCAACACCAAAACTGACAAAATCCGATAAAGAATCTAATTGAGCTCCTAATTTTGATTCGGCTCCCAGTAATCGGGCAACGCCACCATCCAAGAAGTCAAAAAGGGCGGATAAAGCTATAAACAAAACGGCTAATTTCCATTGTCCCCAAAATGCCATATTTAAAGAGGATACTCCAAATCCCAATGCCGTCATTGTAATGGCATTGGGAAAGACCTGACGAATTTTAATTTCTGATTTTTTCATGGTATATTCTTATTTCTTTGTCATTATTTTTTCTTAACGATAGTGGACATATCGGCCAAAACCGTTTCTCCGGCAACTGAAATTTGACCTAAGGCAACATTTGGTTTAACACCTTTTGGTAAAAAGACATCCAAACGGCTGCCGAACCGTATCATACCGAATACTTCACCGGCTTTAAGTTTATCTCCGACCTTTAACGGACAATAAATGCGACGGGCCACAAGACCAGCGACTTGAATAAAACCGATTCGTGTCCCATTGTGCATACGAACACAAATTTCTTGACGTTCATTTTCTTCATTGTCTTTATCGGCGACGGATAATAATTTACCCGGACGATAGTTGAGAGCATGAACGGTCCCACTGACCGGTGTTCTGTTAACATGAACGTTGAAAACACTCATAAAAATACTGATACGTGTCAGTGGTTCACGTCCGATATCCAATTCTTCTGGTGGTACCATTTCTTTAATGTTAGTAACAATCCCGTCTGCTGGAGCATAAATGGCATGCGGATTATGAGGTGTTACTCGTTCTGGATTGCGGAAAAAATAAAAGGCAAATACCACAATCGGCATACCGATAAACCAAATCCATGGGAATAACAGACCAAAGATAGTAAAGACAGCTAAAATAACGCCAACGATTTTAATCCCTTCCGGATGGATTGGTGGGAACAGGTATCTTTTCCAAGATAAATCAATATGACTTTCACGAATTTGGTTTTGTTCTTGTTTCATGTTTTTCTCCTTTTTTTTGTATGCTAATACATTTTAATATATTTTAAAAGTGTTTTTTTGTATTTTTTGCAAAAAATATGTTTTTTTTAATTTTATGTTGACAAACTCATTTTTTTTCTATATGTTTTCCCCATTAAGCCCAGATGGCGAAATTGGTAGACGCGTCAGTTTCAGGTGCTGGTCCTGTCAAAGGGGTGGAGGTTCGAGTCCTCTTCTGGGCACCACACTAAAAAAAAGCCCCGAAATGGGCTTTTTTTAGTGTGGTGGATAGACCTTGAAGCGAATAAGTGCGGCAGCACGCAGTGAGCGTTCAAGTGTCTTTGACCGAAGCGCAGTTGTTGAGCGGACGTCAGACAAGCGAAACTTACGAAGCAAGATACCACACAGCCCCGAAATGGGCTTTTTTTTAGTGTGGTGAATAGACCTTGAAGCGAATAAGTGCGCCAGCGCGCAATCAGTATTTTATTAATAAAATCAATTAATTGTTTTAAAAATATTGTCATTTTTTACATAATATGGTATAATAAAATATACCAATTGTAAGGAGGGACTATGGCAGAGCACAAAAGAGCATTAACGCCACAAGAAAGAAAAATCGCCAAAGATCGGATGGATGGTTTTTTAAAGGATGTTCGTGCCATTATGTACGCTCAAGGATTGCCAAGTTTTTTAATGGGGCTCAGCCAAGTATCGGATAAACTGGCTCGCGGTGATGGTGATACCATTCATCGTGGGTGGTTCGGTACATATGTAGTATCTTTATTATCCAGTACTACACTGGGTGAAATGATTGGTGCCCAATTAGAGGCCGTTAATACACAAATCAATTGCCATATCCGTAAAAAACTCCATGAAGAATTTGACAGTTTTCCGATTACAGAACGTAGAACACGAAATCCGGAACATTTAATTTTAAATGAAACGGTTATGC
>JAFXFY010000097.1 GCA_017513365.1 Alphaproteobacteria bacterium
ACGGATGAGTATGAAAAAACAGGCGTGTTAAATGCGTCTTCAGCCATTGCCGGTGAATGGATTTATACCGATTTGGTGAACGAGTTTTTGGATAATGCCGAGGCCAAAGGTATTCATTATGATTTAAGAATGTTCTTAAAAACGGACGAATATATGCTGATGGATACAGGGACGTTGCCGTTATACGAACAATGTCAATTGTATGCATTATTGAAACGATCAAAGTTTAAAGAAGATAATTTGGCTTATGTTAAAAAGCTGTTGTCTGAAATATAAATGAAGACGGAGGGTAATCCTCCGTTTTTTTTGTTGCTATATTTATATGCTTGAAATAATCACAAAAATTGGGTATATTTTAATAAAAACATAAGGAGAATTTTATGGTTCAAATTGCCCCGAGTATTTTAAGTGCCGATTTTGCCAATTTGGGTAAAGATGTTAAAAAAGTATCCGATGCTGGTGCTGATTTAATCCATATTGATGTCATGGATGGGCATTTTGTGCCGAATTTGACTTTTGGGCCGGTGGTGGTAAAATCTATTCGTTCCTATACAGACAAAGTATTTGATGTGCATTTGATGATGACGAATCCGGCCGATTTTATTGAACCGTTTGTGCATGCCGGTGCCGACATGATTACCATTCATTTAGAATGTGCCGATGAGATACCAACCTTAATTTCCATGATTAAAAAACATGGTAAAAAAGTGGGAATTTCCATAAAACCGTCAACAAAGGTCAGTGATATTATTCCATATTTGCCCGATATTGATTTGGTGTTGGTGATGAGTGTGGAACCCGGTTTTGGCGGTCAGAGTTTTCAAAAAACAGCCCTGAATAAAATTGCCGAGCTGAAAAATTTAATTGGGCGTAAGCCTGTTAAAATTTCGGTAGATGGTGGTATTAATGATATCACGGCTCCGGCGTGTATTTTGGCAGGCGCTGATATTTTGGTGGCGGGCAGTTATGTGTTTGGGGCGCGCTCTTATAAACAAGCAATAGATAAATTAAAAGGATAACCCATGACAAAAATTATGATTGTGGAAGATGAAGCCGCTTTGGTAACATTACTCAAATACAATTTGGAAAAACAAGGATACGAAACCATTTCGGTTATGGATGGGAAAGAAGTAATGAATACCGCTATGACGGAAAAACCGGATTTAATTTTGCTTGATTGGATGTTGCCGAATGTACAGGGCATAGATTTGTGCCGTGATATGCGTAAATCTTATGAACTGAGAAATATTCCGATTATTATGTTGACGGCCCGGGGAGAAGAAGCCGATAAAGTACGGGGCTTATCCTATGGGGCAGATGATTATATGACTAAGCCGTATTCTATTCCGGAATTAATGGCTCGGATTGTGGCACTGCTCAGACGTGTGCAACCCGAACAACGTCAAGAAAATTTATCATTTGAAGATTTAACAATGGATTTTGCCAAACGCCGAGTGATGCGGGGCGACCGAGCCGTTCATTTGGGGCCGACCGAGTTCAGATTGTTGCAATATTTAATGGAAAAACCAGGGGTTGTATTATCTCGTGAAGCATTGTTGAAATTGGTCTGGGGTGGCTCTATCCATGTGGAACTCAGAACGGTTGATGTACATATTCGCCGTCTGCGTCGTGCGTTAAATGAAGGGGGAGAACCCGATATCGTTCGGACTGTCCGCTCTGCCGGTTATGCGTTGGACAGTACGCCGTCCGATGAAGACGAATGATAATA
>JAFXFY010000098.1 GCA_017513365.1 Alphaproteobacteria bacterium
GTAACCGGAATAACCTTTTCATAATCCGGATAAGTGCCGTCAATGAGGCGAGAGGCCAAATCCACATCCCCGATTGTAAAACGAATTTGGTTAGCGGACAATGCTACATTTACTGTGCCGTCTAATTCACCGGCGAGTTTTGATAATTCGCCGATTGTTTTGCGTGGAATAATAACACCCGGCATACCCTTTGCGCCATCCGGCAAGGCCACATAAGCGCAAGCGAGGCGGTGTCCGTCCGTGGCGACGGCTGTCAACCGTGGATTTTCTCCGTCTTTTTCGTGTAAATAGATACCGTTCAGGTTATAGCGTGTTTCTTCAACTGAAGCAGCGAAACCTGTTTTTGCAATGAGGGCGCAAATATCAGATGCGGCCACATCAAAATGAAAAGGCATATCTTCACGCGCCATAGACGGGAAACCGTCAGCCGGCAGGCTGGCCAACGAAAATCTGGAACGACCGGATTGGATGGATACTTGTCCGGTTTCTTCGTTTGAGGCCAACGTAATTTGAGACCCTTCAGCCAATTTTTTGACAATGTCGTACAGTTTATGAGCCGGTACCGTTATCGCCCCTTGTGTTTCAACGCTGGCCGGAACGGATTCTGAAATTTCAATTTCGTTGTCGGTTGCCCGTAATCCAACGCTGTCCCCAGATGTTTCCAACAATACGTTTGACAAAATGGGGATTGTTTGACGGCGTTCTACGACGCTTTGAATATGGGATAAAGCCTTTAATAAACTGCCTCGTTCAATTGTCAATTTAATCATCTTTTTTTCCTTTCTTTGATTGATTATTTTGTATAGGAAAATCTTACCTTTTTTTTACAAAAAAAGCCAGTAAAAAATGATTTTATTTTGTGTATTTTTTATTTTTTTATATTGCCCCCTTTTTTTTTGAAAAAAAACAAGCTATAAGAAAGAAAAAACACCAGTAAAGGAATATAAAATGAGTTTGAAATTAACCCCGACGGATTTGTCATTGGCCTGTAAATTGACCTCTAAACACGTTATAACAGCTCCTAAAAAGGTGGATATTATTGGGCAGGAGCGAGCTTTAGAGGCTCTTAATTTCGGTATTCATATGAATGCCGGCGGGTATAATGTGTTTTGTGCCGGTCCGAAAGGTGTGGGACGAACAACTTTGTCTTTGTCGGCGGTAAAAAAATATGCGGCCGGATGTGCGGCACCGGATGATTGGTGTTATATTCACAATTTTGAAACGCCTCATCAACCGATTGCCGTTAGTTTTCCAGCTGGTGGAGGTAAAGTATTTGCCAAAGCTATGAAAAAAATGGCCGATAATTTACGTTCGGGTTTAATATTGGCTTTTTCGGATGCATCCTATAAAACACAGGCAGCGGCGATTGAAAGTAAGTTTAAAAGTGAAAAAGATGCCTATTTTGATAAGTTGCAATCGTTAATTGAGGAAAAAAATGTAACGCTCGTCAAAACATCGGCCGGCGTGATTGTCGCGCCGACTGTGGATGGTAAGATTTTGGAACCCGATACGTTTAACAAGTTACCCAAGGCAACACGTAAAGACATTATTGAACAAATGACGCGGGCTCAAAAGCGGATTGAAGCCGAAATTAAAGATACACCTAAATGGGAAGAAACACAGGCTAAGTTATTGGCAGATTTGCAAATTCGCACAGCTGAAAAAGTTATTAAGTCTATTTTAAATCCGCTTCAAAAAACATTTGCCAATCATCCGATTTTAAGTACACACATTGAAAATATTGGCGATGATTTATTGGAAAATTTGCCGTTGTTTACGACGGGCAGTGGTGAGGCGAAAGAGGCTCAGAATGAATTATTGGAAAAATACGCCGTTAATTTGTTTGTATCTAATAAAGCCAGTAGTGGGGCTCCGGTTGTTCATTTGAGTCACCCGACACTCACCAATTTAATCGGTAAGATTGAACGTGTTCAACAAGCCGGCACTGTTTTAACCGATTTTTCCATGATACGCCCTGGTGCATTACAGGTGGCTAATGGTGGTTTTTTGATTATTGAAGCTAGAGAATTGATTGCTAATCCATATGCTTGGAATGCGTTAAAACGGTCTTTGTTTGCGCACTGTGTTAAAATTGAATCGGGCAGTGATGATAATAATGTTTTTGATGTTGTATCATTGGATCCGGCAGCTATTCCACTTAACATCAAAATCGTTCTGATTGGTGAAACGGGATTATATTATGCCTTAGCAAATGGAGATGATGATTTTGGGCAACTCTTTAAAATTTTAGCTCAATTTTCCGAAAAAATGCCACGTACGATTATTACTGAAAAACAGTATGCAGCGTTGATGAATAGTTTGGTCAAAAAAGAAAAACTTAAATCCATCAGTTTGGCGGCAATGAAACGCCTTGTTGAGTATGCTGCCAGAATGGCGGGCAGTAAAACGCAACTGACAACTTATTTGGCAAAAATCAATGATATTGTGCGGGAAGCCAATTATTTTGCAGCGATAGATAAAGCAAAAAGCATTGATGTGTCTCATATTGAACAGTCTTTGGCGTCTCGTCGTACCCGTATGGGGATTATGCATACGGATATGTTTGATATGATAAAACGGGGTATTATTAATATTGATACATCCGGCTTTAAAGTGGGGCAACTCAATGGGTTGGTTGTTCATGAAACCAGCGATTATGCGTTTGGTCGCCCCAGTCGTATTACTTGTCAAATTCGCATGGGTAATGGAGAATTGGTTGATATTGAACGTGAAGTTGAATTGGGCGGACCGCTTCATTCTAAAGGGGTATTGATTTTATCTTCCTTTATTGCCGGCCGTTTTTCACAAAGTACACCGCTGTCTTTGGATGCCAGTTTGGTTTTTGAACAATCGTACAGTGAATTAGATGGTGATTCTGCCTCCAGTGCTGAATTATATTGTTTATTATCGGCAATTTCGGGAGTTCCTTTAAATCAATCTATTGCTGTAACGGGGTCTGTAAACCAATTGGGGCAAGTTCAAGCTATTGGTGGGGTAAACGAAAAAATTGAAGGATTCTTTGAGGTATGTAAATTAAATGGATTAACGGGTTCTCAAGGGGTTATTATTCCGGCCAGCAACGTACAACATTTAATGTTATCTCATGAAGTGATTGATGCGGTTAAGGCCAAAAAATTCAATATCTGGGCTGTTAAAACCATTGATGAAGGCATGGAAATTTTAACCGGTAAAACGGCAGGAACCATGAACAAAAACGGTGTCTATCCGGCCGATAGCATTAATGGATTGGCCGCCGAACGGTTGTTGGATTTTTTCAAAAAAGCACAAAAAATCAATCAAATGAAAAAATAATGATATGAAAGTTTTAGTCGGTTTAAGTGGTGGTGTTGATTCTTCGGTGGTCGCTTGTTTATTAAAAGAGGCCGGTCACGAGGTTATCGGGGCTACCATGTCTATTTGGGATAAAGAGTTAATGGCCACTTTACCCGACACGGCTAAGGGATGTTTTTCACCCCATGGGGAAGATGATATTCGGGCCGCAAAGGCGTTGTGTGATAAACTGGGAATCCCTCATTATGTGATTGATTGCAAAGATATTTATCGTGAATTTGTACTGGAATACTTTAAATCGGAATATTTATCGGGACGAACACCGAATCCATGTGTGTGGTGTAATGCCAAAATTAAGTTTGATGCCTTGCCACGAGGGGCAAAACGGGACGGAATTGAGTTTGATAAATTTGCCACAGGTCATTATGCCGAAATCTTGTTTAATGATACGCTTAATCGGTGGCAAGTTAAACGAGGCGTTGATGCCAAAAAAGATCAAACATACTTTATTTATC
This sequence comes from Alphaproteobacteria bacterium, assembly GCA_017513365.1. GTDB lineage: Bacteria > Pseudomonadota > Alphaproteobacteria > CAAHEQ01 > UBA3637 > UBA7488. The sequence goes on from JAFXFY010000098.1 coordinate 3,807, forward strand.
GTTTGACCCAAGAACAACTAAGTCGTACGTTAATGCCTCTTGGGGATAAAACTAAGGAAGAAGTGCGAGCATTAGCTCAGAAATTTGGATTGGCCGTTTCTGACAAAGCCGACAGTCAGGATTTTTACGACGGGGATTTGAACGATATTATTTGTGCCAAACCTAAAAAAGGTCATTTTGTTAATAAAGACGGTCAAATTTTGGGAACGCATAACGGCGTGTGGAACTTTACAGTTGGACAACGCAAAGGATTGGGAATCAGTGCCGACCGGCCGTTGTATGTATTGGAACTGAATGCCGATAAAAATGAAGTGGTTGTCGGATATGCCGAAGAATGTTATCATGACACGGTGTTTGTTGGGAATTTGTCTTGGGTGTCTATTCCCGAACCAACGACTCCAATCAATTGTTTTGTTAAAATGCGGTCCACTCAAACGCCTACAGAGGTTAATTTGTCTGTTTTAGACGGTGTTGCAACTTTAACTTTCTTAAACGCGCAAAAAGGGGTGGCTAAAGGCCAATCTGCTGTTTTTTATGATGCAGACGGATTCGTTTTAGGCGGTGGTATTATTGAAGGTAGCCGATAGCGATAAAAATCCTTGATTTTTTCATTTTCATACGATAGTATTTTTTTGTGAGATACCGAAAGGGTATGAATTTTAAATTAAGGAGTCTAATTATGAAAAAATTATTTGTTGTTGCCGTATTGGCTTTGGCTTTGTCCGGTTGTATGGGTGAACGTGGTCGCATCGGCGGTCAAAAAGTTTGCACAAATCAATACTTATTGGGCGTGTTATCTATCAGTGAAATTGTGGACCCATGCGGTAAATAATTTTAACCCGATGAATAAAAATCCCTTTGGTTAATGCCAAAGGGATTTTTTTATTGCATAATGTTTTTGCTTGTTTTATACTGAATTTGCTTTTGGATATCCAAGAGTTGGGCTTAGAAAACCCAAGTCAAGAAAGGTTAAACAACACTAACCTGAAAAAAATAAATGTTGACATTCGCCTTGGGCGGATGTCGGCGAATAAGGCTAAAAAGGCTGAATAAGTCGAGCCGTCTTTCTTGACACGGTTTTCTAACATCCGCCCACTTTAATTGGTGGGTTTTGTTTAACAAAAAAATGGAGTTAGAAAAATGTGTAAAAACAATGAAATAAAAATTGAATCCGGCAGGTCTATGGTGGAAATATTGGGGGCTTTGGCGATTATCGGTGTCCTGTCTATCGGTGGTATTGCAGGATATTCCTATGGTATGGACAAATATAAAGCGAATCAAACGGTGAACGATGTGATGTTAATGGGTGTGGATATTATGACTCAATTATCACAAAACCGAGGCGTTCCCACTTTAACAGAATGGGGAACTAAAACAACCGCCGGATATGATTTTGAGGTGGTGCAAAATCCCACAGATGCCACGCAATACGGTATTCAAATTATGGGAGTTCCCTCTCGGATTTGTAAAATGGTTGGCGACGGATTAAAACAAACGGTCGTCGTTTGGGTGGGCGGTGAAGAACAAACAGCTGACAAAAAAACAGACCCATGCGACGAATCGGATAAAAACACAATGGAGTTTTATTTTGCCAAAAATACCGGTGATGGTACCTGCACCCAAGCGTGTACACAATGTCAAGTGTGTTCTGAAGGTAAATGTGTTAACAAGAACGATGGCGAAGAGTGCTTTAATGGTACATGTCAAAACGGTTTTTGTATTAATAATTTCCGAGAAATTTACTCTATGAAAGAGTGTTCTTCTGATACAGAGTGTTATGGAGAATGTGAGTTTTGTGATTTAGAAGATGGGAGTGGGTATTGTCGCCCGCATTTTGAAGATGAAAATGTTTCGTGTGATAATGGTCGGGGAATTTGTATGGATCATGGCTCTAATGCAGCAGCGTGTGTCATTCCAGAAACATGTGAAACAAATGCAGACTGTGATAAATTTGGTAAAGACTATTATTGTGGGTTATCTTCTTGGAGCAAAGGATTTCGATGTGTACAAATGGATTTTGTTCCCTATAATATTAATGGTGAACAAGTTATGCTATCAAGAAAAGCTGTACTTGATGCCACCAGCCAACCAGAGAAAGATATCAGTTCACAGAATGCGTGTGAACGACTGGGTATGTATGCAGCAACAATTATATGTTCTGGAGATTTTTGGAATTGGAATTGGAATTGGAATGATTTAGAAGAGTATTTATGTCAAAATGATTATATTGTTTGTTCAAGCGAAGAGAAACAGTTTCATTTGCAAGAAGAAACAATTGCATCTCAAGAAGAAACAACTACATCTCAAGAAGAAACAACTACACCTTAGAATTAGAGCGGACATTTTGTCCGCCTTATTTACAATTTAATCTGATATTACATCCCTGCCAGTACATCTTTTGGTTTGAGGTTCCAAGTGGTGCAGCGCCATGTTGCATCACCGTCTTGTTTTTCAAAGATACAAATGCAACCGGTACCGACTTTGATATCGTGTTTAGCTTAGCACAAAATCCGTCAAAATCCTCCGTCAAATACGGTACAAAGCGAATAATGCCGTTGCTGGAAACAACCAAAACATTTTTGCCATGATAGTCATTTTTATACGATAGTATTTTTTTGTGAGATACCGAAAGGGTATGAATTTTAAATTAAGGAGTTTTATTATGAAAAAATTATTTGTTGTTGCTGTATTGGCTTTGTCCGGTTGTATGGGTGAACGTGGTCGCATCGGCGGTCAAAAAGTTTGCACAAACCAATACTTATTGGGCGTGTTATCTATCAGTGAAATTGTGGACCCATGCGGTAAATAAAAAACAGGTATGTTTTAATTTAATCCCCTTTAGGCAAATCTAAGGGGGATTTTTTTGACTTTTTTTTATAATTGTAGTATAATAAAAATATATTGTTCTTTTGTAAAAGGAGGAAAAAATGCATATAGAAGATTTATCACCTAGTACCAGTCGTCATACAGGTAATCTTATGAAAAATGGGTGTCGTATTATTAAAGATGTTAAAAATGGTGATCGTATTCCGGCGTCATCCAGTTTTCGTGATGATGGTAGTGATAACATATATATCATTGCAGATTTAGATAATTTTAACGGCTTTTTTGAATTTGTTGAACAGCTTGCTGAAAAATTCAAGAAAAACCCGATACAAATGGCAAAAGCAAAACAATTGGCTCCTGACCTAGATCCCGAGTTATTTATACATATATATGCGTTTGGCGCTGGATTGAATAAACAATATCCAGATAGAACAGCTGATTTTAAGCCAAGAAAGAGAACCACATTTTTACGTCAACCCAAAGGTGTTGCCGAATTGATTGAAGCAAAACAGGCGGCTTGTATTGAACATTCTATTTTGGCCAATGAATATTTGCGCAGACAAGGGTTTGATACAGAAATCTTTTCTGGCGCTTGGTTGCGTTCTTTTGAAGAAAATAAAGAAAACATGTCGGAAAAACACACATGGGTCAGCATAAAAAACCCTAAAGGTAATTATATATATGATCCAGCAAATCCGATGCAAGGGTATCCCAGAATTATGGCGATGGATGCAACTGAACAACAACAAAAGGAATTTGAAGAAAAAATTCGTCATTTATCAAAAGATGAAAGTGTTTTTTTAGCAACTAGAAGTGTTATTGCTGGTCTGGAACAGAGCGTGAGTTATTATGGTGTAGCCGCTTGTTTAGGAGGGGAAGATTATGTTTTAAAATCGGATATTATATCAAAAGAAAACAATGCATTAGTAAATATACAAAATATGAAGAAGTTAGCAAATCGTGGACGATAGCATTTTTTGTTGATTATAAAAAAACGGCGTCTTGGGTGGCGCCGTTTTATTTTATTGAAGTTAAATTTTACATCCCCGTCAGCACATCTTTTGGTTTTAGGTTCCAAGTGGTGCAGCGCCATGTTGCATCACCGTCTTGTTTTTCAAAGATACAAATGCAACCGGTACCGACTTTAATATCGTGTTCACGGCAAAATCCGTCAAAATCCCCCGTCAAATACGGTGCAAAGCGAATAATGCCGTTGCTGGAAACAACTAACACATTTTGGCCATGATAGTCATTTTCAACCTTATCAGCGAATTTTTGCCAATCGGCGATAATACTCTCAGGGTTCACAATCCACCCATTAGGGACAATAGCCTCTTTATTCCACAAATCAATAGCCTCTTGACCGATACGAGCGATGACTTCATCTTCCGTTTTATTTTCATCCGGACCGTAATCAATTTCCGTAAAGGAATGTTCCGGTATGACGGACATATCTATTTCCATAGCCTTAACAGCCAATTCTGCCGTTTGAGTGGTCCGTTTCAAAGGGGCCGCAAACACAGCATCCGGCAACAAGCCGGCTTTTTTCAAATACAAACCGACATTTGTGCCACGTTCAGTTTCCACCAAAGCTAAATCCGTTCTAGCGCCGACTCGTGTCGGTGTTTGACCTTTTTCAAACGTATTTCCGTGACGGGCAATAATTAAACGAGTTGTCATGATACCTCCTTGTTAAAATTCACCATATTCGGCTAGCACAGCTTCCACACGCGCCACATCGGCCGAAGAATCTACACCGGACAAAGCCGCCATTTTTGTAAAGGTACGATAATCCACTTTAACACAGCGCACTTTAATATTATTTTCAATCCAACGCAATTGTTCAAGACCTTCTAATTTTTCATAAACACCTTCAGGCAAAGAGGCGATTTTTTCCAAAATATCCGTGCGATATCCGTATAATCCGACTTGACGATAGACCGGAGACATATCGGTCGTTTCACGGATTTTATCTTCTTTGCGAATGGCCGGAATAATATTTTTGGAAAAATAAAAAGCATCGCCTTTATCATTAAAAACGGCTGTTGTACCGGAAAAAGGCGTTTCACGTTTGTGGTCACGCAAACTGTCCAATTCCGTCCAAGATAAATTCACAACCGGTGTAACGGTTTCAACGGTGTTATCGTTATAGTAGGCGGCGATAATGGCTTCAATAAACCATGTCGGGCAAATGGGGTTGTCGCCTTGTAAGTTCACAACAAATTCCGGTTTTTCAGCTTGAGAACGGACAAGTTCCACAATGCGGTCTGTTCCCGTTCTGCATTCTGATGAGGTCATTTGAGCCTTAATTCCTTTTTCGGTGCAAAAAGCCATAATGCGTTCATCATCTGTGGCAACGATGGCTTCGCATCCGTCAAATTTTGAGGCGGCTTTCATCGCATTTTCATAAACACGTAATAACATTTCCTTACCGGCAATTTTAGCCAGTGGTTTCCCCGGGAAACGTGTTGACCCATAGCGAGCCGGAATTCCGATTAAAGTTTTCATATTAAACTCCTTTCACTTAATCATATCTAATAAATAGGTCGGGCGTACATTATTCTCTTTAAAGCATTCTTCCAATGTTTTACCATTTTGAATGTCATCATGGGTAATGCCTCGTCCCGTAATTAAAATACTGTCTAAACCGGTGTTTTTAGCACCGGCAATATCTGTCCGTAATGTATCACCAATCATAACGGTTTTATTTTTATCTGAACCGGTCATTTTTAAAGCATAGTCAAAAATATTTGTATAGGGTTTGCCAATCCAATGAGCCGTTCCGCCGTGTTCTTCGTACCATTTTGCCGCAGATCCGCCCGTATAATATTTTAAATCTTTATATAAGGCAAAAAAGTCAGGATTGGCACATACCACCGGTAATTTTAAAGCCAATGCGTGTTCCAAATCGGGTAAAAAAGCCTCTAAAGAAGTGGGGTGAATGCCGTTTATAATTAAACTGCTGATATAAACAAAATCGGCCTTTTTTAAATCGGATGTTTTGTGATGTTCTAATCCGTCAAATAACAAAGGATTGTCCCGTCCGATTATATAAAACAGATAATCCGATTTACCCGCAATTTGTTCAAAAAATCCCTGGGATAATTTATCTTTTAATGTGTCGCCTGAGGTAAAAAATCCATCAAAATGTTGGCCTAATTTTAATCCGGCACGCTCGGTTTTTTCACGCATCAGCGAACCAATGGTTGTGGCATTGGAAATGATATAGATTTTTTTACCCAGTTGTTTCAGATGGGCAAAAGTATTAAAAACACCGTCAAAAAAAGCCGCACCATCCCAAATGACACCAAACATATCGGTAAAAATGGTATCGTATTTAGAGGTGATATCTAAGAGGGACTCTATCTTTTGAGGGGTCATTTAACGTTATATCCTGGTAAATTTTCCTTTTCGGCCTCGTACAATTTCATGGCGGCCCCAATAACCTGTTTGGCTTCACCGGGGCCTAAGAAACAATCAATTGTAACTTCTTTTTGTTCTAAGATTTTATAATCTTCAAAGAAACGACGGAGCATTTTTAACGTATGGGGCGGTAATTCGTCAATGTGATTATAGTGCCCCAGTTCCGGATCATCAAAATGTACGGCAATGATTTTATCATCGGCTTCTCCCCCATCAACCATTTTCATAACACCGATGGGTTTGGCTCTAGCAATACACATTGGACAAAGGGTGTGTCCCAATAACAACACGTCCAACGGGTCATTATCATCACAGTATGTTCTTGGGATAAAGCCGTAGTTGGCCGGATAGTGAACAGAGCTGTATAAAATGCGGTCGGCCTTTAATAAACCACTGGGTTTGTCTAATTCATATTTGATTTGACACCCTTTTGGAATTTCAATAATTGCCGGTACTAAATCCGGCGTTTCCGGATATAACTCAACATGATGCCATGGATGCATAAAAAAAATCCTTTCTTTTTGTAATAAATAATGGTAATACTACCTTATATTCGTTATTTTGTCAAATATGATATGAAAGGAAATAAAAAAATGGTAGCGATTTTATCTATTATTGTTATTTTGTTTGTTTTGGCTGTTGTTTTATACAATAAGCTGGTTGTTGCCAGACAACAAGTCAAAGAATCTTGGTCTACGGTGGATACGTTTTTGAAACGCCGTTACGATTTAATTCCGAATTTGGTTGAAATTGTAAAAGGATATGCAAAACACGAAAGCCAAACTTTGGAAGCGGTGGTTAAGGCTCGTACCTTGGCAATGAGTGCAACGGATACGGCCGAACGGGCAAAAGATGAAAATATTTTGACTGGTACGTTGAAGTCTTTGTTTGCATTGTCCGAAGCGTATCCGGATTTAAAAGCCAACACCAACTTTTTGGAATTGCAACAAGAATTAGCCGATACAGAAAGCAAAATTCAAGCCGCACGTCAATTTTACAATACAACCGTTATGAGTTTGAATACGAAAATTGAAATGTTCCCCAGCAATATTATTGCGAATATGTTTAAATTTAAACCGGAAGTTTATTTTGAACTGGATGAGGCCGAAAAAGAAGCCGTTAAACAAGCTCCCAAAATTTCATTTTAATGAGGGCTTATAATGGCTGTTCAAAAAACGGTTTATGATCATATTGCCGCCAACAACATCAAAACGCTGTTGTTGGTTTTGGCGATGCCAGTATTGTTGTTAATTATCACATATGGTGTTATGGGGATAGCTTTTATGAACAGTCCCGATAACTGGCGGGTTGCCGGTCATATGCTGCAAGAAGTTGGATTGCCCATTGCCGGAATAGCCCTTATTTGGGGTTTGATTTCCTATTTTATGGGCGATAAAATGATGTTGGGATTCGCCGGTGCCGAATTGGTGCCGAATGATGGACAGTTGGCCCATAAAAAAATATATAATGCTGTTGAAAACGTGGCTATTGCGGCCGGATTGCCCGTTCCGAAAGTGTATTTAATTGAAGACGAGTCGTTAAATGCTTTTGCAACGGGACACTCGCCAAAGACGGCTTCTGTGGCCTTAACAACTGGTATTGTGGCAAAGTTGGAGCCGTTGGAGTTGGAGGCCGTTATTGCCCATGAAATGGGGCATATCGGCAATCGGGATATCCGATTGAATATGATTATTATTACGGGGCTTGGTGTGTGTGCAATGCTTGCTGAACTATTGTTTCGTGTTGGTAGCAGTGGTGGGCGTCATAAAGATGAGGGAACAGCTAAAGTAGCCATCTTTTTGATTGGGATTGCCTTGTTGATTTTTAATTTTATCGTGGCACCGATAGTTCAGTTAGCCATTTCCAGAACCAGAGAATATGCAGCGGATGCAACGGCGGCCTATATTACCCGTAATCCGGCGGCATTGGCGAGCGCTTTGCGTAAAATATCCACAGATGCCAGAGTTGAGGTGTTGGATAAATCAAAAAATATGGCTCATGCATGTATTTATGATCCATTGGATCCGGAACGCATGGCCTTTTTTGGTAGCACGCATCCACCTATTGAAAAACGCATTGAACGATTAAATCAAATGGCTGGATTATTTTCTTAAGGAGCTTTTATGACAAAAGTAATGGTGTCAGGGTGTTTTGATGTGCTTCATTCGGGGCATATTGCCTTTTTAGAGGAAGCCGCCGAATATGGTCAGCTATATGTATCTATCGGCTCAGATGAAACGATTTTGAAATATAAAAACAGACCGTCGTTATATAATCAAGATGAACGCAAATATATGTTAGAAGCTCTGCGGTGTGTTGAGCAGGTTTTTATTGGTCCAGATAATGGGATTATGGATTTTGCGCCATTGTTAGATGTTGTTAAACCAGATATTTTCTTTGTTAATCAAGATGGAGATAGCGAACAAAAAAGAACTTTTATTGAATCTAAAGGGATTAAGTATATTGTATCCAAACGATTGCCTCATGATGCATTGCCGGTACGGTCTACAACAGCCATTCGGGCAATTTTGAAAAAATAGGAGAAATGAGTATGAAACGATTTTTGTTTGCAAGTTTAATGATGGTATCGGGTATGGCTATGGCCGGCACGATATCTTCTGAAAATATCACAGTAAAAGACAATTTGTTTGTTGATAAGTCAGGCACGCCCGTTACCGGAACAATTGAACATTTATTTAACAATAAGAAACCTTTTATGAAAATAGAGGCCGAAAATGGGAAGCAAACAAAAATGACCATGTATTATCCAAATGGTAAAAAGCGAGTACACGATGATGGGCGGGTATTGGCTTATTATCATGTTGATGGTACATTGGCTAATGAAATTTTCCGTAGTTCAGATATGATTGTTTTAGAAAAAATATATCATCCAAATGGCGAACTGGCTCAGGAAATTCCTTATCAAAACGGGTATATTGGGGGTACGGTTAAATTATATGATATGGATGGCGACTTGATCGAGGAACGTTCATATAAAAGTGTTTCTCAAAAAACTGAAAAGGGTCCTAAAATTGATGTTGTGCGTCATGGTACGGCCAAGATTTATTTGCCCAATAAAAACGTTATGAGTGAAGTATATGAAAATGGGGCCTTAACTCAAATCGGATATCATGACAAAGATGGTAAGGAGCTGAAAATTATTAAATTAAAAGTGGGGGCTTTGGCTGTGGATATATGGCGCGCTATATCGGCAGATTATAACAAGGCTTGTGAACTCAAAAAAGATGAAAAATTTTCCGGTTTAGTGTTGTTAGAAGACACACAAGGATTGTTGCAAATGACCTGTAAAGACGGCAAGTTAAACGGGTGGGTGCGTGAGATGATTCATGTACAACCATGGTTGATGTCTCATACGCCTTATAAAGACGGTAAACAACATGGCGTGCGCATTGAATATGGTGTTCAAGATATGCAAATTGCCGGTTTGATACCCTATAAAAAAGGAGTTGTTGACGGAACGGTTTATTCTTTTGTGCCAACCAATCGGTTGAATAAAGAGGTTCCCTTTAAAGATGGTAAACCGCATGGATTGGTAAAAACATATGCCATTTCCAATAATCAAGATAGTGGGCATGTTGTCATTATGGAAGAACCAATGAAGGCGGGTAAATTAAACGGCATTGTTAAAATATACAATAAAATGGGTAAAGTAATTGCCGAACGGGTGTTTAAAGATGGTGTAGAAAAAATGCCAGAAAAGAAAACGCAAAAGGCAAAATCAGAAAATAAAAAGAAAAAATCGGCCTCAAAATCGGATAAAAAGAAAGACTCTAAGACCACAAAAACGTCTTCAAAATCTGATAAAAAAAGTACCGACAAGAAAACAACGGATAGCAAAGACAAAAAAAGTAAATAACTGAGGATAAAAATACCAAAATGCCCTTGATTTTTGCATAAAAATGTGTCATCTTTCTGTCATAATTAACAAGCAAACTTAAAGGAGAAAGTATGACAGATAAAAAAACGACTGCGCCTGCCGGTTTGAGTGAAGCCGAACAAGCGCATGTAGATGCATTGGTGGCTAAGGTAAAAAAAGCTCAGGCTGTTTTTGCAACCTACACTCAAGAACAAGTTGATAAAATTTTTAAAGCCGCTGCCGCTGCTTGTGCCGCTGCTCGTATTCCGCTGTCTAAAATGGCTGTGGAAGAAACGGGTATGGGCGTTGTAGAAGATAAAGTAATTAAAAACCACTTTGCGGCTGAATATATTTTTAACACCTATAAAGACACCAAAACATGTGGTGTGATTTGTGATGATCCGGCTGGTGGTTTTAAACAAATTGCCGAACCGGTTGGCTTGATTGCCGGTATTGTGCCGACGACAAACCCGACATCAACGGCCATTTTTAAATCACTGCTCGCCCTTAAAACCAGAAACGGTATTATTTTTGCGCCACACCCACGGGCCAAAAAATCCACAAACTATGCTGCTAAATTGGTACTGGATGCTGCTGTAGCTGCTGGGGCTCCGGAAGATATTATCGCTTGGATTGATAATCCGACGCCGGCCCTTACAGGTTATTTAATGGGTCATAAAAATATCGCTTTGATTTTGGCTACAGGTGGTCCTGGGATGATGAAAGCTGCTTACAGTTCCGGTAATCCAGCTATCGGTGTGGGTGCCGGTAATACACCAGTTGTCATTGACACAACGGCGAATATTAAAATGGCAGTCAGCTCCGTTATTATGAGTAAAACATTTGATAATGGTGTGATTTGTGCCTCTGAACAAGCCGTTATTGTTGAAGAACCCATTTATGAAAAAGTCAAACAAGAATTTATTGACCGTGGCTGTGCGTTTTTAAACGATGCCGATAAAAATAAACTGAAAAAATTGATTTTTAAAGACGGCAAACTGAACGCCGATATCGTGGGTCAATCTGCTTATAAAATTGCGACAATGGCAGGTATTGAAGTTCCTGAAACAACCAAAGTGTTAATTGCGCCGACAACTAGCGTTGATATTTCCAATCCGTTTGCGCATGAAAAATTATCCCCGATTTTGGCATTCTACAGTGCTTCATCTTTTGAAACGGCTGTGGATATGGCTCAAAAACTCATTGAATTGGGTGGTGCCGGTCATACTTCTGTGCTTTATACAGACGAAACGAACACAGCCCATATGGACCATTTTTCAAAAATTATGACAACGGGTCGTACACTGATTAATATGCCAGCCAGCCAAGGGGCGATTGGTGATGTGTACAACTTTAGATTGGCTCCGTCCTTGACACTTGGTTGTGGATCTTGGGGTGGTAACTCTGTCAGTGAAAATATTGGAGTAAAACATTTAATGAATACAAAATCTGTGGCTGAACGCCGTGAAAATATGTTGTGGTACCGCATTCCGCAAAAAGTGTACTTTAAACGTGGTTGTTTACCACTGGCTTTGGCCGAATTAGAGGGCAAAAAACGCGCCTTTGTCGTAACCGATAAAGTGATGGTTGATTTGGGGCATATTGCTCGCATTACTAACATTTTGGAATCTCACGGTATGTCCGTTGAAGTGTTCTGCGATGTCAAACCGGATCCGGATTTGTCTAACGTTAATAATGCTTTGCAAATCGTGCGTCGTTATCAACCGGATGTGTTTGTGTCCGTTGGTGGCGGGTCTCCGATGGATGCAGCCAAAATCATCTGGCTGATGTACGAAAATCCGGACTTGTCATTTGAAGATGTAGCTATGCGCTTTATGGATATCCGTAAACGTATTATCCGTTTCCCAGAAATGGGTAAAAAGGCCGTTATGGTTGCCGTTCCAACCACATCCGGTACTGGGTCTGAAGTAACACCATTTACCGTGATTACAGACGATAAAACCGGTCAAAAATATCCGATTGCCGATTATGAATTGACACCGGATATGGCCATTATTGACCCAGATTTTGTAATGAGTATGCCAAAAGGGTTGACGGCATTTTCCGGCTTAGACGTTTTGACACACGCTATTGAAGCTTACACATCCGTGATGGCTTCTAATATGTCAGACGGACATGCTTGTGAAGCCATGCGCTTGGTCTTTAAATACTTGAAACGTTCCTATGAAAACGGGGCAGAAGATCCAATTGCTCGTGAAAAAATGCACTATGCTGCTACAATTGCCGGTATGGCCTTTGCGAATGCGTTTTTAGGGTTGTGCCACTCAATGGCGCATAAACTCGGTGCCAGATTCCATGTGCCACATGGGTTAGCTAATGCCTTATTGCTCAGCTATATCATTCAATTTAATGCCACAAACGCTCCGACAAAACAAGGCTTATTACCACAATACAAATATCCGTTTGTAAAGGGTCGTTATGTGCGTATTGCCAACTTCTTAGGTTTGGACGGTGGCTTGGATGATACACACCAAGACGAAAAAGTTCGTGCGTTAATTGAAGCCATTGAAGGGTTGAAAGCTGACCTCAATATCCCAACATCCATCAAAGATGCCGGTGTGCCGGAAGCAGACTTCTTAGCTCAATTAGATGCATTAAGCGAAGAAGCCTTTGATGACCAATGCACAGGTGGTAATGCCCGTTATCCGCTTATCAGCGAAATTAAGGATTTGTACTTAAAGGCTTACTACGGCAAACCATTGTTTGAAGAAACCAAAAAGAAAAAATAATCTTTAAACGAACAAAAATACCTCCTTAAATGGAGGTATTTTTTTTATGGCTATAAAATATATGTCATTTAATCATAAAACGAAATGCATTTATAGGCAACAGCTTCAATTTTGGCATCGTTATCGTCGTTTGTTTCCACGTTTGTGATTTTGATATAATCTGCTCCGATTTTGGCAGCTTGTTTTCGGGCTTTTTTCAAGGCAAAGTTGGAATTCCAACTGTACGGTGTATGAATCATGGCAATTTCTTCATAATCGCAATCCGGTGCTTCCTTAAAGGCAACTTTGACTTCTTCCGGTGTAACCGGTGTATAAGATTTAGACACCATGATGTGTGTTGAGGCGCATCCGGTCAAGCATAAAACGGCACTTAAATAGAATAATTTTTTCATGTTTTTCTCCTTGCTATGAACAAGTATACTGCCGTGTATTTATGTTTTCAAGTTCTTTTTTTTAGGCGGCCTCGGCAAAATCGGCTGTGTCGGCCCAAGACAAAACCGGCACATCAGAGGGGGTGGATAATACCGCCGGTGCAAATAAGGTCATGGGACGTCCATGATTAAGACAACAGCCATGTCCGACTGGAGCTCCGGAAAAAATTGGAATATTGGGAGGGCTGTATTGGATTAATTTTTGAATGTGAGTAGGCGGGGTATCATGAGATAAAATAAAAATGACATTGCTTTGATGCGTGGTGTTGGCCCACATCAAGCATGATGCCATATCAACGGGTGTGTCTAATTCGGATAAAATAAAACAGTTTTTGTGGGGCTGAGGCAAAATAGACGACATAATTTGGGGGTGAGTTTTATCCACAAATAACCAACCGGATAATTCTTGTACGGCTTTGGCCGCCACGTTAAGTGGTTTTAACAAACACGTACCAGCGGTTGGTTGAGAAATATCACTCATTAAGGCCCACAATCCTTTTGAATAATAAACGGGTGTGCAAATGCCGTTTTGGCCCAAATAAGATTGAAGGTAAGCGGCATCATCAAATCCGTATATTTTTAAAGACGTTCTGCGTTTTGGCAGAGGACCTTGGGTCAATATTATTTTTTTGAGTTCTATCAAAACATCTTGACTGCCATATCCTTCACTTAAATAAACAAATTGATATTTATATCCGTATTTGGTTTTGGCACAGATGGCTTCAAATAACATATTGGCTCGCATTTGGGGAGGATGTGTGTATTCGGTATCATTGTTAAAATATTGGTGTCTGCCACAAAAAATATTATCGTCATAGGGCAAGGTTAATGTGATATGATATTCGGTTGCTTTTGATATCAGGCGTTGTTTTTCCGTTTTGTCATTATAGTGTTCTAAAATGGGTTTTGATACACTGCAAGAAGATGGAATAACAACCAAATGGTTATGACTGACCGGCGGTTTGAAAAAAGTATGTAAAAATGTGTGCTGTTTCATGTTCCCCCTTTACATAAAAACAGGTTTGTTTTTTATAGAGGTAGGGTGTGAAAATCAATAAAAAAATACGAACCCA
>JAFXFY010000099.1 GCA_017513365.1 Alphaproteobacteria bacterium
ATGACATAATAAATATGTCAAAGGAGACCTTTTGATTATGTTGTAGTAATGTAATCGTGGTGTTGAGAGAAAGGAATATGAAGTTATAAAGTGCAATGCAGCAGTACGGTGTTTTATGAATACAGAAAACTATAAGGATTGTGTTATAACAGCTGTAGTTGGCAAGAAAAAATGGATTGAAGAAATGATTCAAAAAGCTATAAGATTGAAATAAATAAATTTTTACTTGATAAAGTAAAATGTCTGTGCAATAATAAGAATAGTGATTATAAAAAAGCAAAGGGGGCTTATCATTATGAAAAACCAAAACCGGGGGCGTTTAAAAACCGATTGCCGATTAGTGTTTGCGTTTTTATTGACTCCGATAAAATCGTGGCTATGTACCAAGACAAAACGGCTGAAATAATAGGCCATTTTTCACCGGCAAAAGATTTAAATAAAATGACTAAGGCTATCTATTCTGCTTTTGAAAAAACGGGAGATACGGCCTTAGATTTAGCCGAATTAACCATTCAAAATAAAGCCGGTTTATTTGTTCCAATGTCGGTTTTAAACGAACTGCGCCGAAAATTATACAGCCAAATTGACATCACGCATGTTGTACCCGATTTACCGCAACCGGCTCAAATGGTAAAAACAAATGTTGCCCCCAAATGGATTATCAAAACAGATAACGTGGATACTTTGACCGATATTAATTTGACGGATTGTGATGAACTTTGGGTTGTGACGGATATAGATTTTGACATTAATACACTGTCTCATTTACCAAACGACAAAATCCGGTTATGTTTGCCCCCTATTATCCGGCAAAGCAATAAATATCAAAAAATAATTGATACACTGTGGCAAATGGGATACCGCAAATATGCTATCGGAAATCTCAGTGGATTAACATTCTTACCCGATACGGCAGATATCTCTTTTGATTCTCAACTGTCTTGTTTAAATACGCAAGCAATTTCTCAGTGTTTTGAGTTAGGTGCCCAAAATGTCTTTATTTCCCCTGAAGATACATTGGATAATATTCAAAAGTTGACCGCTTTATCGGATAATATCGGCGTTATTTTATATACGGACGTGCCGGTCTTTTTATCGGCTAACTGCGTACGGGAAAATGATTGCAGTGTTTGCACCCAAAAACCATGGCACGGCGAATTATCTAATGGTAAAGGCCGTTTTGAATTAATTTCCAAAAATTGTCAAACAACGGTTGTGCCAAGAGAATCGCTTTGTTGGGCGGGTGAAACAAGACACCTAAACGCCTCAATTTACCGTGTGGATTTTTGCCATAAACGCTATGACAGTGCCACCGCCAAACGCATTTGGGATACTGTGCGCTTAGGCAAAGATATAAAAGGCACCACAAAGTTTAATTTGAAAAAACAATTTGCATAACCCATTGTTTTAATATAGTATATATACACACACTGAAAGGATAAACATGAAAAAACAAAAAAAGAAAAGCAGTTTTTTAAAACGTATTTTTAAATTAATCATGTGGTTAATTATTATTTTAATTGCCTTAATTATCGGGATTTATTTATCTTTGGGGCTCATTATTAAAAAGGCCGTTTCAACCGCTGTTCCACCGATTACGGGAACACCAGCAT
>JAFXFY010000100.1 GCA_017513365.1 Alphaproteobacteria bacterium
AAAATGAGTTGTGTCTTGATGCAGGAGAATCATGTCATTATAGTAGTTATAGAGTTTGTAAAAATTATGAAATACATGATAAAAAAACAATAAATGGAAAGGAATGGATACAAATTTATGTAAATAACAAGGGGTCCGTGACTTGGTGGGATGCATATAAGATCTGTACTCATTTAGGTAAAAAATTACCAACAATTTCAGAGTTTAATGAAGGATGGAATGGTTTTGTTGATTATGACACTACCTGTGTTAATAGTGGCGATTGTGGTTATAATCGCACAAAACTGGCAAAAGATGTATATTCAGCATTTGGATTTAAAAGTGAGTGGGTGTGGTTTTATGATAATACTGGAGCCTGTTCAGCATTTAGAGATTATGTTGCTATAGAAGGATATATTGGAAGTTATGGAAGATACTATGGTAGTAGTGCGCTTTGTTATGATTAATTACTTCCGGCCAAATAATCGTTCTATGTCGTTTAGTTTTAATTCAATATAAGTTGGGCGACCGTGGATGCATTGGCCGGAGGTGCCACACTGTTCCATTTGACGGAGTAAGGCATTCATTTCCTCTATGGTGAGTTTCCTGCCGGAACGAATAGAGCCGTGACAGGCCATTCTGGCGCAAATATCCTTAATTTTATCTTGTAAAACAACGGTATCACCAAATTCTTTTAAGGTGTCGGCTAAATCTTGGATAAGGGCTTTGATATCCGTTTTATCTAAAATAGCCGGAATTTCCCGAACGGCAATGCTGTCATACCCAAAGGCATCCATCACTAATCCCATTTTAGCCAGTTCATCTTTCCAAGTGGTCAAAATATCTACTTCTGATTGATTTAAATCAATAATTTCGGGGATTAATAACAGCTGAGTTTTAGGATTTGTCCCTACAGTTGCCATCATTTTTTCGTATGTCAAGCGTTCGTGAGCGGCATGTTGATCGGTAATGATAATGCTGTCCAATGTTTGAGAAACAATGTATGTTTCATGCAGTTGAGCCTTAGCAAATCCAAGCGGTGGAAAGTCCGTTTGTTGGTGCATGGTAGCGGTTTCTGCAGAGTGCATCACCGGTCGTTCTTCTGAAGCGGCAACAGTTTGTATAATCGGTTGAATTGGCGTTTCGGTATATTCCTCTGCCGGTGTATCTTTTTTGACCGAATAAACCTCCATAGCCATTAAGGGCTGGCTCATTTGAGGCATTTGGGTAATATAGCTAGGCTCAGTAGAATGTTGTCGTTTCGGTAAAATAGACGGAGCCGATTTGGCCAGAGCAATATCGCCAATCGTTGTTGATGTTTTGGCCGAATTTTCTGTCAAAGCTCGGCGAATGGAGCCGACCAATAACCCACGAACAGAGGCCGAATCTTTAAATCTGACTTCTGTTTTGGCCGGATGAACGTTAACATCCACTTCCGTATTTGGAACGTGTAAAAACAGTGCCAATACAGGATACCCTTCATTTCCGTGACCGATAAGGCCTTGAAACGCCCCACGAACGGCACCCATTAAGACTTTATCTTTCACAAAACGGCCATTAACGAATAAGTATTGCTCGGTGGAAGTTGCACGTAAATAGGTCGGCAAACCCACAAATCCATAGATTTTCATACCATTATATTCGGCATCAACAGCAACGGTATTTTTATCAAATTCTTTGCCGATAACTTGTGCCACACGTGTCAGTAAATTATCCGTCTTAGAATAATTTAAAACCGTTCGTTTGCCATCAGTCAAAGAAAAAGCTATTTTCGGATAAGCCATCGCCAAACGATTCACGATTTCTTTGGCATATCCCATTTCAGTTTGAGGGGCTTTTAAAAATTTTAATCGGGCAGGGGTGGCATAAAATAAATCATTAACCTCAACCAGTGTGCCTTTCCCGAAAGCGGCTGGTTTAACGGCTTCTTTTTGACCGCCGTTGACCGATATACACCACGCTTCGGTACTATCAGCCGTTCTGGAGGTGATTTTCAATTTTGCCACCGAGGCAATAGAGGGTAAGGCTTCTCCCCGAAAGCCTAAGAAATTGATATTAAACAAATCTTCATCCGGCAACTTACTGGTGGCATGGCGTTCAACAGCCAATTCTAATTCTGCCGGTGTCATCCCCTTACCATCGTCTTTGACGGAAAAATACGTTTTCCCCCCGTCAATCATCGTGATGTCAATCTTGCCAGCACCTGCATCAATGGCATTTTCCATCAGTTCTTTTAGGGCCGAGGCGGGGCGTTCCACCACTTCACCGGCAGCGATTTGATTAATTAGATTTTGCGGTAATAAACGAATGGTCATCGGGGATTTTACCTTTATTTTAAGCGAGCAACACGGATTTTTTCAATTAAAGCATTAGTTGAACAATCGTGTTTAAGTTCCTTATCTTTATCGGTTATTTCTGGCAAAATATTCTTTGCTAACTGTTTGCCGAGTTCTACCCCCCATTGGTCAAAACTATCTATGCCCCAAATGACACCTTGTACAAAAACCTTGTGTTCGTATAGGGCAATTAAACTACCGAATGCTTTTGGCGTGAGTTTATCAAATAAGATACTGTTGCTTGGGCGGTTCCCTGTAAAGGTTTTAAACGGCACTAATTCTTCCGCCACACCTTCTGCCCGAACTTCATCCGGTGTTTTGCCCTTCATCAAAGCCTCCGGTTGAGCGACAAAGTTGGACAGCAAAATATCGTGTTGTTCACCCGTTTCATTCAGTGAGTGAATCGGGGCAATAAAATCACATGGAATCAAGTGTGTACCTTGATGAATTAATTGATAGAATGAATGTTGTCCGTTTGTGCCGGCAGCACCGAATAAAATCGGACCTGTTGCATAATCTACCGGACGACCGCTTTTTTTGACACCTTTACCATTACTTTCCATATCCAATTGTTGTAAATAAGAGGGCAGGTAATGTAAATACTGATTATACGGTAAAACGGCATAGCTTTCGGCCCCTAAATATGTGGTGTACCAGATACCGAGCAAGCCCATAATAACCGGTAAATTTTGTTCCAGCGGTGTGTTTAAAAAGTGCATATCCATTTCATAGGCACCTGTCAGCATTTGGATAAAGTTATCATAGCCGATACTCAGCATAATACTGAGCCCAATGGCCGACCACATAGAATAACGACCGCCGACAAAATCCCAAAAGACGAACATATTGTCCGGATTAATACCGAATTCGGCAACGGCTTTTATGTTTGTTGAAACGGCAACAAAGTGATTTTCTACTGCGTTTTCCCCCAACTGATCAACCAACCATTTTCTTGCCGTTTTGGCATTTGTCAGTGTTTCTTGTGTTGTAAAGGTCTTACTGGAAATAATAAATAATGTGGATTCTGCCGGACATTGTTTCAAAGTTTCCGTAATATCTGTCCCATCCACATTAGAAACAAAATGGAATTTTAAAGCCTCAGTTTTGTAATACTTTAAGGCATCAATTGTCATAGCCGGTCCCAAATCAGACCCGCCGATACCGATATTAATAACATCCGTAATACGTTTACCGGTATAGCCTAACCACGCACTGGAGCGAACTTTATCGGAAAAAAGGCGCATTTGATTTAATACCGCATTAATTTGAGGCATAACATCTTGACCATCAACTAAAATAGGGTGATTATCTCGATTGCGTAAAGCGACATGTAATACAGGGCGGTTTTCCGTTGTGTTGATACGTTCACCCGAAAACATTTTCTGAGCCATCCCTTGCAAATCAGCTTCTTTAGCCATTTGCATCAGCAAGGTCATTGTTTCTTCAGTGATATTATTTTTGGAATAATCCAATAAGAAATCATTAAATGTTGCATGGAATTTGTTAAATCTGTCCGGATCGGAGGCAAACAAATCCTTCATATGAACTTTTTTAATTTCTTCGGCGTGATTTTGTAATTGAGTATAGATAGTCATGGTCAGTTTCCTTTATGGCTTAATATCAAATTCCGGTGGAACAATAATGGATTTACCATTAACAACTTGTGTACTGGTAAGTGGTGGTTTTTTGGGTGCACAAGCACTTAATGCAACACATAATATAATCATTAAAAATATTTTCATTTTTGTTTCCCCTTATTTGTTAAAAATGAACGTAAAATGACAACGCCGGCACCGATACAAATAGCCATATCTGCCACATTAAAGGCCGGCCAATGATATGAACCGATATAAAAGTCTAAAAAGTCAACAACGGCTCCATGTATAAACCGGTCAATGACATTTGAAACGGCTCCACCGATAATCATTACAAAACCGATACGGGTCCATGTGTCTGTTTCTTTTTGCATCCACCAAGCTAACAAAGCACAAACCGATAAAGCAATAATGGATAACACATACGGATTGTTTCCGGCAAACATAGAAAAACTGACACCGGTATTATAGGCCAAAATCAAATTAAAACACGGCATTACTTTAATGATTTTTGGCACAACCATTTCATTTAAAATAATAATTTTTGTCAGTTGGTCTAAAATAATAACCCCTAAAGCGATTAAATAAATCATTTTAATTCCTTTCATTTTTTCTCTTATAATATAAATATTCTAAAAAGTCATTCTTTTTTTATTTTCTTTTTTAATTTTTCTGTTATAATGAAACTATGACAGAACAATTACAACGACCCGAGATGAAAACGCAAAGTGCCAAGATTACTGAAGAAGAGTGGTCTTATTTTTCATTAGGTATTGATGTACAAGAGTTTATTTTGCCTTCTGAGCGAGCAGATTACAAATCTGATCCTAAGGCAGTTGCGTTGGTAGAGGCTATTAAAGCCGGTGAAGATTTATCCGGTCGTGATTTTTCCGGTGTGAATTTAAAAGGGGCGGATATTTCCGGCGCCAAATTACAAGGTGCTAATTTATCCGGTGCCATTTTCTATAAAACAACAGCCAACAAATGTGATTTTCAAGGGGCCAATTTTGATGGGGCCTACATGGAATATTTTGACGGTAGTGGTAGTAATTTTCAAGATGCCAGCTTTAAGCACGTTTTTGTCAGAAATATAAACTTAAAAAAAGCCATTATTGATGAAAAAGAATTGGCTAAATTTTCGGCTATTGAACAATTAATACGCTTAATTGAAACAGGGCAGTTGGATATCAGATGTTTGTCTAAACAAGATTTAATGCATCTTGATTTACGCCGGATTGATTTAAGTAAAGTGGATTTAGAGGGGGTTGACTTATCGGCTTTAATTTTAGAAGGGGTTAATTTATGTGGAACATATATTGATCCCAAACAACTGATGAGTTTAGAAGGATTACAACACTATCATCGGTCAGTTCAAAAAATGAATGAAACAAAGCTGAAAATGGAAACGCTAAAGGTTATTCAGGCAAAATCTAAAGAATTGGATGCCTATGCCGCCCGTGAGGCTAAAAATAAGAAAACTGATGTATCCTCTAAAAAATTAAAACGTCCCAAACCTAAAGGTAAAAAAGACACAGAAACATTAATTCATATCATGACAGAGGGGGGACAAAATACGAATGCGTCTTCTCAAAAAATTGCAGGTAAAACACAACAGGCGAAAAAAACAAATTTAAAAAACAGGAATTAACAATGCGATTTAGAATTTTCCGATTTACACCCGAAACCGAATCCAGACGTAAATGTCTGAAATGGTGGTGGTGGCGTGCAGCTCTTGGTATTGTCGGATTATGGGCATTATTATTAATTTTTATTCCGTTGATGGTGTATTTGCTCAGTTTGAATGATTTTCAAAGCGCTTGGAATACATCGGTCGGCTTTTGGAAAAAAACATTTACACAAAATATTTTCTTGCCGTTTTCGTCTTATTGGGAATGGATGAGCCAGTATATCACAAATGAGCCCAGACACAAAACATGGGGCAGTTT
This sequence comes from Alphaproteobacteria bacterium, assembly GCA_017513365.1. GTDB lineage: Bacteria > Pseudomonadota > Alphaproteobacteria > CAAHEQ01 > UBA3637 > UBA7488. Next base: position 5,857 of record JAFXFY010000100.1, read on the forward strand.
TTTTGCGTGGAAATTACCCCTTATCCCAACTGGTTTATTTATATGGTATCAAATATGGTTGCCGATTAAAAACCCGTATTATTGGGCCTATCAAACCTTTGGAGATGGACGAGAAGCAACTAAAAAAGATTTGAAATCGTTCGGATTATTGGATGGAAAAGGGTTGTTTTTAGGGTATTCTCAAGGGGTTAAAATGTTTTTACCCGATACACGCTCTGTCTTTTGTATCGGTTGTCCCGGATGTGGTAAAACAACCGGTGTGATTATTCCGGCGATTTTAGAAAATAATCATTCCTCTATGATTATTCACGATCCGAAAGGAGATATTGCCAAAGCAACCAGTGGGTATCGTGCAACATTAGGGCCTGTTTTTAAACTCAATTGGGGGGCCAGTGATGATTTGGAAAATGGTATTCGTTGGCCGTCTTGGAATCCGATAGGTGGTAAAAATTTACCCTCATTACAAAAGGGACGGGAAGGGTATATTGATACACTGATTTATTATTTAATTCCGGAAGGACCAACCGGAACAGACCCATATTGGGTAAAAGCAGGTCGGGGATGCCTTACGGGGTTAACCGGTTATTTATGTGGTAAAGTAGATCAGGCAAGGGCAAATGATTATTTCTTATCTCGTTTAAAAAATGGTGGGTTAGATGAGGAAGACTATGCCGTTTTGCTATCCTATTACAAATCTATGCGTGATTTTCCGGAAGTTAAAGAGGCAATTGACAATACAATCAACAAAAACATTACATTAGACAATTATTTACCCATCGGCAAATGGGGGATTATTCCTAAAAATTGGAGAGGTCAAGATGCCAACTTTGCCATGCTTTTGGATATTTTAAACAATAATCAAATGCGATATACGGCGGAACTCAGACAACGCAAACAAGCCGGTGATATTACCAGTTTGAATACAGACCCTTGGAAAATGATATTGGAAGATATAGTGTTGGAAACGGCTTACTATGGATATGGACGCAGAACGTTGTTGGAGTTAGCTCAGGTTGAAGCTCTTCCGGAGAAACAACGTGGGTCTGTTATTTCTATGGCACTATTTGGTATTAAT
>JAFXFY010000101.1 GCA_017513365.1 Alphaproteobacteria bacterium
AGTGCGTGAGATGTTGAAGCGTCGTATATTAAAAGATACTCAAGCTGGGGCAGATGTGCCGACCGAAGTTAATGAATGGATTGAAAATATTATTAAGCGTGTTCAAGAACTCGGGTACATAGATGACCGGCGCTATGTTCAAAACCAAGTAAGAAGTATGTCTAATGCTGGTAAATCAGCCAGATTTATGGCAATGAAATTGACGCAGATGGGGATTGATATTGATTTAATTGATGAGGTGTTAAATGCCTCTGAGGATAATGATTTAACACGAGCTAAACAACTTGTTCGGCGTAAAAAATTGGGTTATTTGCGTCCCGAAAATGTACGGGCAGATTTTTATAAAAAAGATTTAGCCACGTTGGGGCGAGCCGGTTTTTCTTATGAAACGGCTAAAACGGCTTTGGATGGTGAAGATAATTTTTAAAAAATACAGACTTTTGCATTGATTCAACAAGTTTTTTATGTTATAAGTCCTTTTATGAAATCGCAACAGACATCTTCGTTTTTGTATACACAGCGTCAAGGTTTTTCCTTAATGACGGGGACGTTTTTTGCATTAGGAATCGGTGTTTATTTCGCTTTGCCGTTTGAACCATGGGCATGGCTTATCGGATTGATAACTTTTATGACCTTAGTTTTATGGGTTTTGACCCGTCGTGATAATATGGCCCGATTGGTGTTTGGTTATGCCAGCTTATTTTGTTTGGGTATGTGTATTGCCTCGGTTAGAACACATATGGTATCGGCTCCGGTGTTGTCTCAAAAAATGTATGATGTTCAGGTGTCCGGTGAAGTGTCAAAAGTTGAAGCCAGACGGGATGGATATCGTATTACATTAAAAGATGTTTATATTGATGGTGTAAAAAAAGATGAAACACCCTTTAAGATTCGTTTAAATTACAAAGAAACAACACCGCTCATACGTGTTGGAGATACTTTAAGTGGTTATGCTCACTTAGTGCCTCCGGTATTACCGGCCGAAGCTGGTGCTTATGATTTTTCGCGAACAGCTTGGTTTATGCGAATCGGGGCGTTAGGTCGGTTGTCGGAATTATCGCAGTATCATGTTAATCCGAACAGGTCAGCTCTTAATATTTGGTTTGAGGATATTCGCTCATTTATTTCAACTCGGGTTCAAGAGGTTTTACCACCCGATGCAGCTGCCATTGTTGTTCCTCTTATTATTGGTGATCAAGGATTAGTTTCTCAAAATCAATATGATTTGTATCGGATTGCCGGCATTGTTCATGTCTTGTCTGTATCCGGATTTCATTTAACTTTATTGGCCGGGTTGGTATTCTTTTTAATCAGAGGAGCCTTTGCGTTGTTCCCTCATTTGGGGACGGTTATTAATACCAAAAAATTGGCGGCTTTTTTATCCTTACTTGTGGTATTGTTTTATTTGTTTATTTCGGGGCTTCAAATTCCGGCTGTCAGATCTTTTATTATGATAGCGGTTATTTTAATGGCCGTTATGTTGGATAGATCGGCTATTTCCCTCAGGACAGCCGTATTGGCAGGTGTTTTTATTTTGGCAATTTGGCCCGAAAGTTTGCTGAATGCCGGCTTTCAACTCTCTTTTATCGCCGTGTTTGCGATGCTGAGTTTGTATGAAACGTTAATGCGGTGGTTTAAGGCCAGCCCTTATCGTACACACTTATGGTATAAAGGATGGCTGATTTTTGTGGGCAGTGTTTGTGTCAGTATTTTGGCAACCTTGTCTACAGCCCTATACGGCGCTTATCACTTTAATCAATTTGCTCCATACAGCGTGCTAGGTAATTTATTGACTTCTGCCTTATTTTCTTTTGCCATAATGCCTTTGTTGTTAATAGCTGTTTTAATGATGCCGTTTGGATGGGATGCGCTCTTTTTACGTATAACGGGGTCTTGTTTGGATATTATTACCCGTATTTGTGAATGGATAAAAACATTGCCCTATGCTGATGTGACGGTGCCGTCTTTTGATACGTGGGGATTGGGTGTTGCAACGGCAGGTTTTTTGATTTTATTTTTCTTTCAAGGCTGTTTTCGTTTGATTGGATTGCCAATTATTATGGTCGGTTTTGGGGCCTTTTTGACAGTGGCACGACCGGATATTTTAGTATCCGAAGGCGGTAAGGTTGCAGCTGTTCGATTGGAAGAT
>JAFXFY010000008.1 GCA_017513365.1 Alphaproteobacteria bacterium
CATTGGTATTACTTGCTATTTTTGTGCCGGTTGGCTTAATGGCTGGTATTACGGGTAAAATCTATCAACAATTTGCCGTAACCATTGCCACAGCCGTCTTTTTTTCGGCCGTTAATGCGTTAACGCTCAGCCCGGCCCTATGTGCGATTTTCTTTTCTAAAAAACAAACAGCGCATGATACTCATTTTTTTAAACCATTTAATGTGGCGCTTGAAAAATCAAAAAACTTATATGGCATGGTCGTTCACTATTTTATCACTCATTTAAAAATAACGGGAGTGATGATAGGGATTGTTATCATAGCCATAGCGTGGTTATTTAATCAAACGCCAACCTCGTTTATTCCGCAAGAGGATGAAGGTGTTGTTTTTGCCAATGTTTCGTTAAAAGAAACAGCAACCATTAATCAAACAGCCGAAACGTTAGAGAATATGGGAAAACAAGTCTTGTCCATGGAAGGGGTTAAATATTTTATCGGTATCGGTGGAGCCAGTTTACTAGGCGGTGGCGGAGAAAATATCGGTATGGGAGTTGTGGGCTTGGATAATTGGGATAAACGCACAACTAAAAGTTTATCACTGGAAAATATCCTCAGAAATTTACAAAAAACATTGGGACATAATGGTACAGCAGATATTAATTTTTTTGCCTTACCCTCAATCCCCGGGGTGGGAAACAGTAATGGGTTAACCTTTCAACTCAATGCCATTAATCCGGCTTTAACAGCCGTTCAGTTGGAACAGGCCACCACTGACTTTTTGCTTCAAATGAATAAATTACCCGATTTTTTGGGGGCTTTTACCACCTTAGGACAATTGGCTCCTCATTTATTTTTGGATGTTGACAGAACAAAATTGGAATCATTAAAAGTGCCGGTTGATGCCTTTTTTAATGCCTTACAAAATAATTTAGGGTCCAGATATGTCAATGATATTACGTTGGATGGTCAAGTGAATAAAGTGATTGTACAAGCTGATTTTGATTATCGCAAAACGCGTCAGAATGTTGAAGATTTGTATATTCGCTCAATGGCCGGTAAAATGGTCCAAGTTCAAAATTTTGCCGATTTAAGCATTGAAATGTTGCCCAAAATTATTTATCGGTTTAATACCTATTTAAGTGCGGCCATAACAGCTCAGACGCCCGAAAATGTCAGTACGGGACAAGCCATTGATACCTTAACAGATATGATAAAAACGCTAGGAACCGATTTTGATATCAGTTGGACGGGGCTAAGCTTACAAGAGGTGGAAACAGCCGGCTTAGCCTTTATATTAATGGGATTAGCCTTTGTCTTTGGGTATTTGTTTTTGGTGGCGTTATATGAAAGTTGGTTGGTGGCATTTAGTGTTATTTTTTCCAATATTTTTGCGGTACTGGGGGCCTTAATCGGTCTGAAACTATTGGGATTGCCTTTAAGTATTTATGCTCAACTTGGTATCGTGTTGCTGATAGGATTGGCCAGTAAAAATGCCATTTTAATCGTTGAATTTATTGTGGATGCACAACAACGGGGCGAATCGGTTTTAACGGCCGCTGTCAGTGGGGCCACGGAACGGTTTCGTGCGGTGTTAATGACGGCGTTTACATTTATTTTAGGCGTAATGCCAATGGTTTTTGATACGGGAGCAGGGGCCGCCAGCCAAAATTCAATGGGAACGACTGTCTTTTTTGGTATGATTTTTGCTACCACAATCGGTATTTTGTTTATACCGGCATTATTTGTTATTTTTGACGGTCTTGGGCATCGCAAAAAAAATAACATAAAAAGGGGGTAATGCGATGAAAATAAAACGCAAGTTTTTAAAAACATCATTGTTTGAAAAAAATATGAAAATTGACAACGTTCAAGATATTTATGAAGATAGAACGGATAAAAGTAAAACACATAAATTGTTATTGTATTTGGGGATACTTGGGGTTTTATTGCTTATTTCTGTCTTGGTCGGGTGTATGGTGGGGCCCGATTATGAACGCCCGCAATTTTTTGATAATCATCAAATAGAATCCGTTTTGGATTTACAGCCAACTTCCGGCACACAGCCCTTATCCGTTTTAGATTTTAATGATGATACGTTAAATGAATTGTTGAGTTTGGGATTGCAAAATAGCCCCTCTATCCGACAAGCCTTTACAAAAGTGCGACAAGCCCGTGCCTCAGTCCGTATATCTGAATCGGATTTAATGCCCTCTATAGATTTAAATGCCAAGTATAATTACTTAAATGCCGGTCAAAATATGAATTTATTTGCCAATGAAGATTATTATCAAAGTGCACTAGATATGAGTTGGGAAATTGATATTTTTGGGTCAAACGCCAGACGCTTAGAGGCCTCAAAAGCCAATCTCAGAGGTGTTATTGAAAATTTAAAAAATGTTCATGTATCACTGACGGCAAATATTGCCACAGCGTATATTGGCCTTAGGACAACCGAATGGTTAATTCAAAATGCCGAAGAAAATCTTCGTCTGCAAAATGATATTTATCAAACGGTAACAGAACAATTTAAGGCCGATTTAGCCGATGAAATTGCGCTTAATCAAGCCAAATATTTATTAGAAACGACTAAAATGACCCTTCCTAAATTTCAACAACAAAAAATAGAGTTTCAAAATATGTTGGCTTTATTGGTAGGGCAGTTGCCTACGACCTTAAATGACATTTTAAAAGGGCAAAAAAACAATTTAGTGCAACGAAATTTTGATTATGATTTAACCCGCCTTTATAATTTACCGGCAGATATTATCCGTAATCGCCCCGATGTTCGTGTCGCAGAAGAACAATTAATCGCCGGTAATGCGATGATAGGGGCGGCTATTGGCGATATGTTTCCGAAAATCAGCTTAACTGCTCTGTTGGGATTTGGCAGTACAAATGCCTCCAATTTATTTGAAAGGGACAGTTTTGAAACCGGCATTGTCCCTCAAATCAGCTTGCCATTATTGCATTTTGGGGCCTTAAAAAATAATGTAGAATTGAAAAAAGCTATTAAAGACGAATATCTGACGGCATATGAAACAGCTCTTTTAACGGCAGCTAAAGAAATTCACAGTGCTATTAATAATTTGCAAAATGAATTCAAACGCAATCAATCGGCGAAATCGGCCTATCAAAAAATGAAACAGGTCGCACGGCTTAATTGGCAAAAATATAAACAAGGATTAATACCTTATGCGGATGTGTTAGATTCGGAACAACGCAAATTGTCGGCTCAAACCAATATGGTAAATTCCAATGCCGCTTTGTATCAAGGGATAGCAGGGTACTATAAAGCCATTGGTGGATGGGTTGAGTAAAAAAATATTTACAAGTGAATATACTTATGTTATAAATGCAATTGAGATAAGCGAAATGCTTTATCTTGGGGTTTCAAAGCCTCTTTATACCTATCCTGAGGTACAGGATATAAACCCTTCCAACGGCGGTTGGAAGATGATAAAATAGCCCGTTTGGGTCAATATATCATACTATTTGGTATAAGTAGCTTTGAACTTCCAACCACTTTTTTGAATGAAAAGGTGGTTTTCGTTTGATTTAAAAATTAAACTGGAAGGAAAAAGATGAAAAAAATATTTTTATTATCCGGCGCCTTATTAATAACTTCATCTATTGTGATGGCAGATGATACAATTGAAACATGTGCGAATGGAATGGGAACAGTTATTGTTGGGACAGTGAGTGGTTATAAATATTGTCGTGCGAATAAAGGGATGAATTGGTGGAATGCTTATGCATGGTGTGATGCCATAGGTAAAAAATTGTTTACTTTAGAAGATTGCCAATGTTCTGATACAATATCAAATTGTGCAGGATTGGGTAGTGTAAATGCACGTGACCATTTGTGTCCAGAGCTGATGAATGCTGGAAATGAATGGTATGTATGGACGGGTACAGTTATAGGAAAAAATGATGCTTATCTTATTACTCCATCTTCAGGTAAAATCGGCAGTGCTGGAGGATATACTAATTCATCACACCCTCCATTATGCAAATAGAATAAAAAAAGACACCCTTACGGATGCCTCTTTTAATTGGTAGGCGACTACGGGGCAGTAAATCGGCGAATGCACGATTTATCCCTCACACATGTTCGGGACCGCCTAAAGGCGTCGTGTCTGCGGGCTTACTAACGCATCCCTTGCCACCGAACCGCTGCGGTTCAAGTCCCAGCCCCTAAAGAATTAAAAAAAGAGGCATCACAAGGATACCTCTTCTTTGTGGGCGACTTACGGATTGTAAATTATTCCATAATTTATCTTCGGACTTTGTCCTCAGACCGCCTCTCTTGCGTTCGGCGTCCGCTCACTTTCGTTCGCGACCGAACCTTGACCCTACGGGTCTGCGACTCAACTTCACAGTATATACCAATTAAAAAAGAGACATCTTTGCAGATGCCTCTTTTTTAATTGGTAGGCGACTACGGACTCGAACCGCAGACCCTCTCGGTGTAAACGAGATGCTCTAGCCAACTGAGCTAGTCGCCCTTCGGAAAACAAACCTTGAGGGAGTTTCACCCTCAAGAGGTTGTTTTAACTTTCACTGATGAAAGCAAGATGATTTATAGCATAACAAAATCTCTTTGTCAACACAAAAAATCATTAAAATGATAAATTTTTATACAGCGAGTGATGTTTTTCTAATAATGGTTTGATATATAAGTTAAATAATTGCATCCTTTACCCGTACGAAAGCTGCAAACCGTACCGTATCTGCAGGAAGTAAGCTAAAAGTAATACTAAAGGCACTCAAAAAACACACAAAAAACGTTAAAATATATTTCATATTTAATTTTTATATCCGAATAGCAATAAAAAAGGGGACAGTCAAATATGAACTGTCCCCGAAATAAAACTTAAAACCTTAGTTCAAAGCGTCTTTCAAACCTTTACCGGCAGTAAATTTCGGTTGTTTGCAAGCCGGAATTTTGATTGTTTCGCCTGTACGAGGATTACGACCTTTAGAAGCCGGACGTTTTTTGACTTCCCATGTACCAAAGTTCATGATACGAACGGAATCACCTTTTTTCAAAGCGGCCGGAACAACTTCTGTAAAAGCATTTAAGAAATCTTCGGCAACTGATTTTGTGGAACCGACTTTTTTAGCTAAAGCATCAATTAATTCTTGTTTGTTCATAAGTAATACTCCTTATAATATATTAAAAAACTAAGGTTTTTCACCTCACATAACTATCTAAGACCAATTTTAAGCTATTTGTCAACAACATTTTTAAGAAAAACGGTGAAAAATCACACTTTTTTTGATTTTTTTTGTGATTTTGGGTATTTTAGGGCTTTTTTTGTGCGAAAAAGTCTCTTAAATGCCTATATATCAAGGGGTGTAGGGACTTTTTGATTGTAAAATATGATTAAAATGACGATTCGTTTTTATCTGATAAAGTATGTGTTTTATTCTTGCAAAAGAAAACACTTTGTTTTATAATCGGTTTGTTCCAATTGTGGAACGCGGGCTTAGAAAACCCGAACACTTAAAGGGTTAGGCAACACTAACCGAAAAAAAAGTTGGCATTCACCTCGGGTGGATGTCGGCGAATAAAGGCTGATAGGCTTGAATAAGCCGAGCCGTTTGTTTAAGTGTACGGTTTTCTAACATCCACCCGCTGTTATCGGCGGGTTTTGTTTAACAAAATAAAAGGAGTTAGAAAAATGCGTCAAATTTTAATGTTAATGTGTGGTGTGGCAATGATATCCTCAGTTGTTTTCGCCGATGATACAACAGAAACATGTGCAGGTGGAGTGGGTATAGTTATGACTGGTGCCGTTACAGGGCATAAATATTGCTTTCGTGCTGTTGGAATGACGTGGTGGAATGCTGTTTCTTGGTGTGATGCCCAAGGACGACGTTTAGTTGAGCTGAGAGATTGTGCGTGTGGCAATACAATTTCTGATTGTGCAGGTAATAAATGTCCTGACTTGACTGGAGTGAGTTCAGGATGGTGGACTTGGGTAATGAATAGTCCTAGTAATTCTACTTCCAGTACTCTTAATGTGAATACAGGAAAATTTAATAATGGAATGAATCGTTCTACCGAATCGGGGGCTTTGTGTTATTAGGTTAATGTTTTTATACAAAATACCCCACTCAAATGAGCGGGGATATTTGTATCTAACACCTATGGTTAGTTCGCTTGGACTCTATCAGAAATTCTTGAGTGAGTAAAATTATTATCAACCGACAAAACTTCTTCTAACGGCAGAGGTTTTAACGGCTTTACTAAAGCATACTTCAATACTTCTTCGGCCGAACTGACCGGAATGATTTTTAATCCCTCTTTTACATTTTGCGGAATTTCTTCTAAATCTTTTTCATTTTGAGTCGGAATTAAAACTGTTTTGATACCACTGCGTAAAGCGGCCAACAATTTTTCCTTTAATCCCCCGATAGGTAGGACTCGGCCACGCAATGTGATTTCACCCGTCATGGCAATATCTTTATGAACGGCATTCCCCGTTAATGGAGATACCAAAGAGGTCATCATGGCAATACCGGCCGATGGCCCGTCTTTTGGCGTTGCCCCTTCCGGCACATGCACGTGAATATCACATTTTTCAAATAAACCAGCCGGAATGCCGAATTGTGCATGACGTGAGCGAACATACGAATGAGCAGCCTCAACCGATTCTTTCATCACATCACCCAGTTGTCCAGTCAAGGTAATTTTTCCTTTTCCCGGCATTGTAACTGCTTCAATGGATAAGATATCTCCGCCGACTTCTGTCCAAGCCAATCCCGTTGTTGTACCGATTTGATCTTCACCTTCGGCCATATCATAATGATATTTTTGAATGCCGGCATATTTTTTCAAATTCTTAGCCGTTACAGAAACCTTTTTAACATCTTCTGTTTGAATTTCTTTCACGACTTTACGGGCAATAGAGGCAATTTCGCGCTCTAAATTACGCACACCGGATTCACGGGTATAATGACGAATTAAATGACGAACAGCCTCTTCAGAAATGGTTAATTCATTCGGTTCCAACCCAGCCAATTTTAATTGTTTGCTAATCAAATGGCGGTTGGCAATTTGAACTTTTTCATCTTCCGTATAACCAGACAGTTGAATGATTTCCATACGATCCAACAATGGTTTCGGCATTTTTAATGTGTTAGCCGTCGTGATAAACATCACATTGGATAAATCGTAATCAACCTCTAAATAATGGTCATTAAAGCTGGTGTTTTGTTCCGGATCCAATACCTCTAACAATGCCGAGGACGGATCGCCCCGATAATCATTACCCAGCTTGTCAATTTCATCCAATAAGAATAACGGATTAACGGATTTGGCTTTTTTCATGCCTTGAATAATTTTACCGGGCAGGGCACCGATATAGGTGCGTCTGTGTCCACGGATTTCGGCTTCATCACGCATACCACCGAGTGAGGCGCGCACAAACGTTCTACCGGTTGCTCTGGCAATGGATTGACCCAAGGATGTTTTACCAACTCCCGGAGGGCCGACTAAACACAAAATAGACCCTTTTAAGCAGTTTGTTCGTTTTTGAACGGCTAAAAATTCCAAAATACGTTCTTTGACTTTTTCCAAACCATAGTGATCTTCATCTAAAATACGTTTGGCCTCTGCTAAATCATTTTTCAGCGTTTGTTTTGTTTTCCAAGGAACTGAAATCAACCAATCCAAATAAGTGCGTATTACACCGGCTTCGGCGGACATCGGCCCCATCATTTTTAATTTTTTCAGCTCGGCAAAAGCTTTTTCTTTTGCCTCTTTTGACAAACCGGCCTTTTTGATTTTTCTTTCAATTTCGGTAATTTCTCCGCCATCTTCGGAATCGCCCAACTCTTTTTGAATGGCCTTCATTTGTTCATTCAAATAATATTCCCGTTGGCTTTTTTCCATTTGGCGTTTGACACGTTTACGGATTTTGCGTTCCACTTGTAAAACACCGATTTCTTTTTCCATTTCGGCAAATAAAGCCTCTAACCGACCGGCCAAAGAATTAATTTCCAAAATGGCTTGCTTTTGTTCCAATTTTAACGGCAAGTGCGTTGCAATAATATCGGCTTGTTTTTGCGGATCTTTAATTTGAGAAACGGCCACCAATACTTCCGGTCCAATACGTTTATTGAGACGAACAAAGTTTTCAAATTGTGTTGAAACAGAACGAGAGAGAGCATCAATTTCGCTGTCTCTGTCTTTTTTATCTGTAATTGGTTCGGCTTGTGCTTCAAAAAATTTATCGGAACCTGTCCAACCTAAAACTTTGGCTCTGGCAACCCCTTCTACCAAAATTTTAACGGTACCGTCCGGTAATTTTAATAATTGTAAAATATTGGCAATCGTGCCGACTTTATACAAATCACCGGTATAGGGTGTATCAATCAACGAATCGGTTTGAGCCACCAACAATACTTGTTTGTTATTTGAAACAGCCTCATCTAAAGCGGCAATGGATTTATCTCGTCCCACAAAAAGTGGTACGACCACATGTGGAAACACAACGATATCACGCAACGGTAATACGGGGTAAATACTGTCTTGAACTTTGTTTTCGCTCATAAATTTTTATTTCCTTAAGCTTAAAATTAAAACGAATAAAGCATATATGGGTATGTTTTTATCTATACGCAAGAGCTAAACAGCAAAAATTATTACATATTTTTGTATGTTCTATCCTGCCTTTTTTTCGTCCTTTTCATACATCAAAACGGGTTTAATACCCTCATTAACCACTTTTTCGTTAATAATAACCTTTTTAACGCCTTTTAATTCCGGTAATTCATACATCGTTTCTAACAAAATGTTTTCCGTAATGGAACGAAGACCTCTGGCCCCTGTTTTGCGTTTCATGGCTTTTTGAGCAATGGCTTTATAGGCCTCTTTTGTGAATTCTAATTCCACGCCATCCATTTTGAACAAGGATTGATATTGTTTCACAAGAGCATTTTTAGGTTCTGTCAAAATATTAATCAATGCTTTTTCATCTAATTCATCTAAGGTTGCAATAACCGGTAAACGACCGATGAATTCCGGAATTAACCCATATTTCAGTAAATCATCCGGTTCCAATTTTGCCAATACTTCGCCGGCTTTCTTTTTGTTTTTCGGTTTGATATCGGCACCAAAACCGACGGCATATTCGGCCGTTCTGCGTTCAATAACTTTTTCAAGTCCGGCAAAAGCCCCACTACAGATGAATAAAATATGGCCAGTGTTCACTTGGATGTATTCTTGGTTTGGGTGTTTACGTCCGCCTTGAGGGGGTAGGGAAGCAACTGTCCCTTCCATTAATTTTAACAAGGCTTGTTGGACACCTTCGCCGGATACATCACGCGTGATAGATGGTCCGTCGGATTTACGAGAAATTTTATCAATTTCATCAATATAAACGATACCTCGTTCGGCCTTTTTAACATCATAGTTGGCGGCTTGCAGTAGTTTTAACACTACGTTTTCAACGTCTTCACCGACATAACCGGCCTCTGTTAAAGTTGTGGCATCGGCAATTGCAAATGGTACATCCAAAACTTTGGCAAGTGTTCTGGCGAGTAATGTTTTACCACACCCTGTCGGACCAATTAATAAGATATTGGATTTATCAATTTCCACATCTTGATTTTGGTCTTTGCTCATAATGCGTTTATAGTGATTATAAACGGCAACGGATAAAACTTTTTTGGCTTTTTCCTGACCGATAACATAATCGTCCAATACTTTATTTAATTCCGTCGGTGTTTTTAACACGATATCGTTTGAGCCGGTTTTATCATTTCCACCAACGGTTGTTGGTTTGTCTTCCCCTTTAATAATGTTGGAACACAACTCAATACATTCATCGCAAATAAAAACAGTTTCTTGTTTGCCATCCGGCCCAGGAATGGATTTGCCGGCAATGAGTTTGTGTACTTCATTTTGCGTTTTGTTGCAAAAAGAGCAAACCAGTTTTTGTTCCATATCTTTTTTATCTGTCATAAGTCCCCCTTATTTGACCGGTTTTTTTGTAATAATGGCATCAATTAAACCAAACTTTTTGGCCTCTTCAGCCGTCATGAAGTTATCACGTTCCATGGCTTGTTCAATAACGGATAATTTTTGTCCCGTTTGCTCCACATAGATTTGGTTGAGTCTAGCCTTAATAGATAAAATTTCACGGGCGTGAATCTCAATATCCGTTGCTTGACCACGGAAACCACCAGAAGGTTGGTGAATCATCACTCGCGCATTCGGTAAAGCAAAACGACGTCCTTTTTCACCACAGGTGAGCAGTAATGACCCCATACTGGCGGCTTGTCCCATCACAACGGTAGATACCGGACATTTGATAAAGTTCATGGTGTCTAAAATAGCCAGACCTGATGTCACGACACCGCCTGGGGAATTGATATAAAAAGAAATTTCCTTATCCGGATCTTCGGCCTCTAAAAATAACAATTGGGCACAAATGAGGCTGGCAACATCATCATTGACTTCACCGGTTAAAAAGACGATACGTTCTTTGAGTAATCTTGAATAGATGTCAAAAGCACGTTCCCCTCGTCCTGTTTGTTCAATAACGGTTGGTACCAAAGTGTTTGTTGTTTGAGCTCGTAAATCCATCATAGTTTTATCCTTTCTGTTATAATCTACCTATCATACCGATATTTTTTATAAAAGAAAAGCGGTTTTTGCTTAAAATCGTGCAAAATATGCATTTTTTTTAAGCATCAACCGCTTTTTATGTCTGCTAAGACGATTTTGTCTTATTTGGCGTCCGGATTATAGGCGTATAAGTCCTCAACGGATACAGTTTTTTCCGTCGTGTTGACTTCGCCTAAGATATAATCCACAACTTTTTCTTCAAACAATGGGGCGCGAACGGCATCCAAAGCTTGCGGATTTTTTTGATAGTATTCAAATACCATTTTTTCTTGTCCCGGATAACGACGGGCTTCACGCATAACGGCAGCCGTTACTTCTTCTTGAGACAATGTAATTTTGTTGCGATTGGCAACTTCGGCCAACAACAAGCCCAAACGAACACGGCGTTCGGCGATAGCACGGTATTCAGCCTTTAATTCGTCTTCGGATTTATTTTTTTCTTCTTCATCCAATTGGCCGTCTTTTTTGGCTTGTTCAAATTGTTTCCAAATTGACTCAAATTCCATATCAACCATTCCTTGCGGAACGTCAAAAGAATGCGTTTCGGCTAATTTATCCAACAAAGCACGTTTGGCATGCATACGAGCAACGCTTGTATATTCTTTATCTAATTCTTCTTTGACCATTTTATTGAGTTTGTCCATGGATTCCATACCCAAAGATTTTGCAAATTCATCATTCAGTTCCGGTTTGACAACTTTGCGTAATTCTTTGATGTCCACTTTGAACAAAGCTTTTTTACCGGCTAAGTTTTTGGCATGGTAATCTTCTGGGAAAGACACGTTGACGTCAACTTGAGAACCGATTTCTTTTCCTGTTAATTGATCTTCAAATCCTGGGATGAATGTATTGGAACCCAAATCTAAGTAATAGTCTTTGCCTTTTCCACCGTTGAATTCTTCGCCGTCAATCGTACCGACAAAGTCAATAACGATAATGTCGCCTGTTTTTGTGGCACGTTTTTCATCAACAACTTCTGTTTTGCGTTTGCCCATTTGCAATCTTTCCAAAGCTTGGTTGATTTCCGTTTCACCGGCTGTGGCATTCATGCGTTCAATGGATAAAGTTTTGAAATCCACCGGTTCAATAGACGGAAGAGCCTCAACTTCAACAGAAATTTCAATATCTTGACCGTCTTCAAATTTTTTGAGTTCTACTTTCGGACGCAAAGCCGGTTTGATGTCTTTATCCTTGAATGTTTTTTCAACTTGTTCTTGGATAAGTGTATCTAAAACTTCACCCTTGACGGCATTTTCATATTTGGATTTGATGAGTGTCATCGGAGCTTGCCCCGGACGGAAACCTTGGATTTTAGCTTCTTTGGCAATTTCTTTTAATTTTTCATCAATTTTGGCTGTAAAATCTTTTGTCGGGATAACGACGGTGAAAGAATGAGCCAACTTATTTGTATTCGTCATATTTTATCCTTTTGTTAATAATATAATATACTCGCCTTCCGGCGCCGTTTTTTAAAGGCAATATGCTGTCCCCTTTAAAAATCGCCGCCCAAAAGAGCCTTAGATTCTTAACTGGTGCGAACGAAGGGACTTGAACCCCCACGCCTTTCGGCAGCGGCTTCTAAGACCGCCGTGTCTGCCATTCCACCACGTTCGCAAACGGTCAGAATATTTTTA
>JAFXFY010000102.1 GCA_017513365.1 Alphaproteobacteria bacterium
GGCAGCAAAAACGACTACGACAACTACAACTACAACCACTGTGGCTGATACAACGACAGAAACAGAAACAACAACAACTCGTCGTGGTGGAGGCGGGGTGATATATTGGTATACAGATACTACCTCCCTTGTGGAAACAACATCTGAAGATGTAGAGGATACAATGTCTTATACCCCAGAAACAACGGTTAGTAGCAGTAGTTGGTGGTGATTAGTCTAGGGTACAATAAAAACCTCTCTGTTTAGAGAGGTTTTTTCTTTTTCTAAAACTATTCAATAAGATTCTGCTTTTTTAATTATCCGATAATGTATCGTAAACCCGTTTGATTTCTTGAATATCTTGCCACATTAACCATTTGGGAGAGCCAACTGTCTTTTGAGCATTTCTCAGCAAATATGATGGATGAAAAATCGGCATCATTTTGGCACCATTCGGTCCATCAAACCATTGACCTCTGACCTTTGTAATGCCTAAATCCGTATCAATGAAAGATTTTAAGGCCACTTTGCCACACAGCAAAATAATTTTAGGTCGCAATATATCCAACTGAGCATCTAAATATTCACGGCACGCATTTTTTTCTTCAGGCAGAGGATCCCGATTATTTGGTGGTCGGCATTTAATTGTATTGCAGATATAGATATCTTTTTGACGGGATAATCCAACTGATTCAAAAATTTTATCTAACAATTGACCTGCTTTGCCGACGAAAGGTTCGCCTTGTTGATCTTCAAAAAATCCAGGTGCTTCCCCGATTAACATCAACTTATTATTGGGAACACCACCCGAAAAAACGGACTTTGTCCGAGTTTGGCATAAACCGCATTTTTGACAAACGGCACATTTTTGCCGAATGATATCCAGTTGTTCAAACATAGTTGCCTCTTAAAATAAAATAAACGTTATAACCGAAAAAATAGTGCCACATCCTGATAACAACAAGGGTAATAACAAAACAAATAATAATTTCATGCAGCTCCTTTATTCAATTGATTACATACTTCAGAATACTCTATTTTATGCCATAAAACAAGATTTTTCCCAAAAAATGGCGTATTATTTTATGAAAAAAGTGCTTGACACTTTATGGGAAGTTAATACAATAAATCTATTGTTAACAAAAGGAGAAAATATGAAAAAAATAATTGTGAGTATTTGTTTAATGGCGTTTTTATCGGCATGTGCGACTAATCCTTATACAGGACAAAGCCAAGTATCTAAAACCGCTTGGGGAACGGGTATTGGAACGGCTGTTGGTGCCGGTATCGGAGCTATTGCCGGTGGTAAAAAAGGTGCTTTAATCGGTGCAGGTGTTGGGGCCGCTGCCGGTCTTGGTACAGGGGCGTATATGGATGCTCAAGCCAAAAAATTGCGTTTGGAATTACAAGGAACAGGTGTACAGGTGGCTCAAGAGGGCGACAGAGTATATTTGATTATGCCGGGGAATGTAACGTTTGGTACAAATGAAGCCGTGATAAGAGCTCAGTTTCAACCGGTGTTAAATTCCGTAGCCAAAGTTATTAATGAATACAACAAAACAATGGTTGAAATTATCGGTTATACGGATTCTACGGGGTCTGCTGCGACAAACAATGCCTTGTCTTTGCGCCGAGCCAATGCGGTGTCTAATTACTTGCGTTTGCAAGGTGTTGACGGTAACCGTATTGTAACGGATGGACTTGGCAGCAAAAATCCAATCGCCTCCAATGCGACCGCATCTGGCCGTGAACAAAACCGCCGTGTAGAAATTACCTTGATTAACCGTAGTTATGATGTTTTTTGGAATGAGAATACGCCGGTTTTGCCGGCGTATTTTTTTTGTATGGATGGGATAAAAATCCCCCGATAAAATGGGGGATAAAAGAAAGTAAAAAGTGAAAAATTATTTGCAGAAGGCATGATATCGAAAAGTACTAGTACGAGTAGCATTATGACTGGCTGCGGTATTTAATTCCCCACCAGAAGTAAGAAAAGAAAGATAGGCAGATGAAGTACTTGATGATGTTTTTGTCCATCCAAACACATGTTTATTGCTGTTTTTAGCAACCGCAACAACCTTTTCTTTTTCAGCAGTTGATAATTTTAATTCATCGCAAGTAGTAAGGGATCCACATACAGCCTTGGCATCAATTAAATCCATACCTTGGGCTTGACACCAAGCAGAGGCACTGTACCAATTCATTTCTTGTTCACTAAGACAATAAGAGGATCCAGATTTTCCTTTAATTGTAACCCCGCCACATGCTAAAGCCATATTGGATGTCATTAAAATGCCAAATGTTAATAAAATTAATTTTTTCATCATTTTCTCCTTTATCAAAATGGACATGTGGTGTCGCCGGCACCGTCATAAGATACGCAAACCCCATATAAATCCGTTTGTGTATTGGTGCCATAATTCCCCACATTTTTGCATGAACTATTTCCCCATAAAATGGAACAATATGTATTTTTTTGTGTGCATTCTTTGTTGGGTGTTAAAGATACCTCGGCATTTTCCACCGTTTTACAAATATTATAGGTTTCATTTAATGGTGCGCATCGCCCATAAAGTGTTGTGGTTGTATTTGCGCTATAGTTACCGACCGCTGTTGTGCAAGTTTCATTTTTCCAATTTAAAATACAATATTCACCCGTGCCGCATGTTTTTCCCGATACGGGCGTTAAGGAAACTTCACCATTTTCCACCGTTTTACAAATGTTATAATACTCATCCAAAGGGGTACATCGGCCATATAAGCGAGTCGTTGTATTCTTACCATAATTACTGACTGCGGTTGTACAGGTTTCATTTGTCCAATTTAAAACACAATATTCGCCCGTATTACATGTTTGACCAGCCACTGGCGTTAAAGAAACTTCGGATTCGCCCGCTGTCACCGTTTCCGGTATCGTAAAGTCAAATGCACAATCCGATTGAACAGTTCTCACCAATGCCGGCACCTTAAATTCAAAGGCGCAATCCGATTGAACGGTTTGAACCATTTCTGGAACCGTAAATTTATAACTGCACCAATCTTTCATTAAACACATTGTACCGTTAAAGGTTGCCCCTTCCGGACAAGTGCAAGATGGTGTCGCTGTGGCATCCCAAATGCCGGCCGCTTGTTCACAACAATATTGTGTTTGTGCCTCAATCCCGCCAGTATAATCACACACGATTTTTTGGCATGTGCCATCTTCGCCCATAGTGTAGCCCGTTGCACATACACATTCATTATTTCCACCACATATCATATTTTCGGGACATTCTTTATCACATACGGGTGGTATTTCGTTAATATTTGCCCATGAAAAGGCCAACATCATGTCTTCGGTACATTCAGTTAACGGGGTAAAGCTTGTCGCTCCCTCATTCGTCAAAAACACTTTCCATTGTGTTTTTTGAACCATATCGGTTAAATGTTCACACACCTTTTGTTCCACATTTTGGGCAACAATGACATCAGTTAAGCTGTCTTGCATGGCAACACGTTGTGTAAGCATGGGATAACCACTGAGTGGTGCAAAAGGAACAGGGGTTAATTGATTTAATGGTAAATCTTTGGCAGAATTCACACTGATATAAGATAACTGCACATCATTTAAAACACGGGTTGCCTTATTTTTATTAACGGCATATTGATATCCCATCACGCCACCAATTGACAGAACTCCGGCAACAGCCAACATACCGATGATTTCCACCATACTGCGGCCATTTTGTTCCATTAATCGCATATGTTAATTCCTATCATGATGGTGTGAGTATTTATTATGATTTTTTTATACTCAATATATGGTGCAAGTGCAAGTTTTTTTATTTAAAATAATGTAAAAAATTACAAAATCATTTTAATGGCGACGGCCGAACGAGCAACCAGTTCAATTTCATCCGGTGTTAAATTCTGTTGCTAAAGTCATTAACCGTAGTTAAGGTTGTGGTTAAGAAAATCCCCTTTAAGATTTAAAGGGGATTTTTTAGTATAAAAAATTAAATATTAATGACGTTGATTTTCACGAGAGCGTGAAACCGGTCGTTGAATTATTTCTTGGGAGTCAATAGCTTTTGCCACTGCAATCAAAGTAGCACACAATATCAAGTTACAAATCGTATAGGCACAACCCTCTATTAGCTTTTTATTGTCTTCTATCCATTCATCTACTGGTTTCATATTTTATCCTTTCTTTTTTTTGTAGAAAAGAAAGGATAGCATATTGCGAAATATTTGTCAATATTTTTTTAATCACAAAATCATCTTAACGGCAACAGCCGAGCGGGCAACCAGTTCAATTTCA
>JAFXFY010000009.1 GCA_017513365.1 Alphaproteobacteria bacterium
GCTGCCGTCGTCGTTGTCGGAGCAGACGTTGCCGTTTCCGTCATTGATGGCGTGCTTGTCTCCGTCAATCTCGGTGACGACGTTTCCGTCGTCGCTGTCCGAGTCGTCGTCGTTGTCCGAGTCATCGTCGTTGTCGGAGCAGGCATTGTCGTTTCAGTCATTGATGGCGTGCTTGTCTCCGTCATTCTCGGTGTCGACGTTTCCGTCATCAATGTACTTTCGGATACTGATGGCGTACTTGTCTCTGTCACGTTCGGCGTTGACGTTTCCGTCATCAATGTACTTTCGGATACTGATGGTGTACTTGTCTCCGTCACGCTCGACGTTGACGTTTCCGTCATTGATGGCGTACTTGTCTCCGTCACGCTCGGCGTTGACGTTTCCGTCATACTCGTTTCAGACGTACTGACCGGTGGAACAGTTGTTTCCGTGCCATAACTGGTTTCTGTAGACACTGAAGATGTCATAGTTGTTCCCGTTAACGATGTATCGGTCATAGGCGTACTGCTTTCAGTATAGGCACCTCCTGTTGACGTTTCGGTTACAAGTGTGGAGGATGGTTCAGATGAAGTACTAACTGTCGGACAACACCATTGACCACTAACTCCCTCTGTTGATAAATTATAACAGCTATCATTATCTTGAGAATTGGATAATTCATATCCATCTCTACACAATCTTGAGCTTGGGTTTTCATCAATAATACTGTTTGGTGTTTCTGGCGTTACACTATTGGGAGTCTGAGGAATGGTACTTGGCGTGCCCTCTGGAATAGACGAATAAATCACTGGAGTAGTGCTAACAGCATTACATGTTTCGCTGTCTTTATCCCATTGCTCACTCGGACAACATTCTGCATCACCATAAGGTTCGTGTCCTGCCGCACAACAAACACCATCTTTATCATCAGATGTTGACTGAGAGGCTTTTTGTCCCGCTGGACAACAAATATCCTCTGACCCCTCTTTTTTGGCTACAGCTACTTCTTGAGGGGATGGACAACACTCCCCAACCATATACCCATCTTTTTCCTCACTGCCATCTTGTATGATGTTCCCATCACAACAAGCAGTAGTATATGAACCACCAGAACCTTTGCTCAAGAAACCTTTTTCATCTTGTTTTGAGGAAGTTGATGTTGCATCATTGCACAAGAACCCTAAATAATAAGTTTCAGAACCAGGACTTCTCATTGGATAACGCGTTGAATATGTTTTCGATAAAGATGATTTTGCAAGCACTTTACCAGTTGGTACACATAGAGCAGACGCCTTATTTGTATCTAGTCTCTGATCCGGTACATATGGTATATAGGCTTCATTTTTTGTTGTAGCTCCACCAGAAGATGATCCAGGCATACCACAACATACCCCATCACGTCCTTCCTGTCCGGAAGTACCACGATTACCTGCACCTTTTAAGTTACTAGATGCCCACGTATAACCATGTCCTTGACAACAATGTAAGGTAGAAGCCGAGCCAGCCTTACAACAAATACCATCTACAGCTTTATCCCCTGCATTTGTATCACAGCATACACCATTCGTACTTCCGTCTTCATTTGCACAGGCTAATGCACAGCAGCGATTGTAAGCATCTGGGAAATTTTTATAACAATGCGGATAATTTGACGGGAAAGAAAAACCACTAAAAAATCCCGTACCAACACACCCTGCAGGCGCATTAGTGGGCCCATCACAACACGCTTTAGAGATCGGCCTTTCAATTCCACACTCATCTTCATATGTTGGATTAGTTGCACATCCGCCACAGTTAAACCACGAATGTCCCTTTGGACAGCATGTACCATCATATAATCTGTCCATTCCGCGTTCGGCACACATATCCCTTCTATTGCAATCTAACATTTGACAACATTGGGTTACCATGTTGCACTTTCCTTGTGTTTTCCAATTATTTTTTAATGCCACCTCTTCAGGTACGACGCAATCATAATCCGATGTGCATGCCATTCTAGAAGGACACTCCATTTGCTCACAACAACCGCTGTTACACATTTCACCACTTGCACAATCCTTGGCATTTTCACAAGGAGTTACACCCTCAGGACATACTACAAATGGCTTAGCTCCACAACACCCTGAATTACAAGACTGACCAAGGGAACAATCTTCATCTGTGGTACATGCATCACATCCGTTATCAACACAACATCCACCATTACAGACATAATTTTCACCACAATCTTCATTATTACTACATTCAGGCGCTTCGCATTGTGGCTTGACACAACATTCATTCACACAAATTTCACCTGAAGAACAGTCTCCATCCGATGAACAAAGTTCACACTCCGACTTTGCACAACAATTACCTTCACATACGTATCCACTACCACAATTGGCATCTTCCGTACAATATCTACAGGGGAACTCACAACACCCACCCGTACAAATCTGCCCTTCAGCACAATCAGTTTCTCTGCTACAGGTTTTTGCCCCATTTTTACAAATCGCTTCACAACACCCTTCGGCACTACACGAATATCCGGTTGGACATTCTGCATTTGATGAACAAATCGCCTTGCCATCACATTTATTATCTACACAACATCCACTCTCACAAATTTCGTCTTCACCACATTCTGAATCGGAACTACATTCAGGCACTGACTTACCGCTGGGGCAAACATCGGTACAAATACCACTATCGCAGTATTCACCAGCCTCACAACAATCCGACCCGTTTGCTCCGACGCATAACGTTGTTCCACTAGGACATTCGTCCGGTGCTGTTATTTTCGGTTCTAGTAGTTCATTATTCGAATAACAACATCCATTGGAACAATATTCATCATCACCACACGGATTGGCTTTATCACATTCATCTAGTTCATTTCCACTTGGACAAACTGGACGCGGTGGTTGAGCACATATTTGTCCCCCTAAACATTCTACACTACCAAACCATAAAACCAAATCTTTAGTATTATCTTTGACAATCTCTGAACACAGTGCTTTGGCATCACTATCGTTATGCAACTGAGGTGCCGTATACCATTTTGACAAAGAAACTTCATCATTCAAATCATTATCATAAGAGGATTCATACCCCCAACTATGCCCCAAATTAGATTGAACAATACGTTTACAAGCGTTAAACGTTAAATTTCTAGCATGCACCGTAAAAGCCGACGGCGTACGTACATCTACCCAAATTTCAACTTCTTTAGGTTCATAATCGGCCGGCAATTCATACCCCTCATCATCTGGTTTGGGGTTAAATTGGTTAAAAGGACCTTTTTGAGGAGCCAACAAATACCCCCCATGCTCATCAATCACAAGATCATCACCAACATTACTGATAACCTTTCTAATATCCACCGGTTGTCGTTCAAATGCATCACGCAATTCATGTGTAATCCCATCGGCGCTAACCAAATATTTTGTGCGATACCCTTCGTTTTCACCTTCTAAAATTTGACTAGTTCTAGCGCCTGCTACAACTTTGGCATAACGATCCAACGTTTCATTTTCACGCCATTTTTCCATCGCATATCCAAAGCCGTACAAACCAGCAACCGACAAAACTCCAGCAACTGCTAAAACGCCCAACAATTCAACCAATGAACGTCCTTTTTGTTCCAAAACCTTAGAAGATTCTAACTTTTTACGCATAAAAGCCCCTTTTCTGTAAAAAAAATTAAACTAATCTAGCCCGAATGTTAGCACTTTTTATTTACAAAAACAAGAGCTTTTTTTCATAAAAAACAAATTATTTTAAATGAATACGGTTCCATTCGTACAACGCAATCGCACACGCATTGGATACATTCAAACTTTCCACCGTTCTAGCAATCGGCAACTTAACCGTATAATCGCAATTTTCGGCCGTAAGTCTTCGCATACCATCTCCCTCTGACCCCATCACAATTACACATTTTTGAGGCAATTTGTCCTCACCCATTTCTTTTTTGGCATATCCATCCATCCCGACACACCAAAAATCAGCTTTTTTCAGCATTTCCATCGCACGAGACAAATTCGGCACACGAATCAGTGGAATCACTTCCAACGCACCACTAGCTGATTTTGCGAGCGTTCCGGATTCTTCAGGCGCATTCGCATCCGGCACAATAACAGCTCTTGCCCCAAATGCAGCAGAAGATCGCAAAATAGCTCCCACATTATGTGGATCTGACACCTGATCCAATATCACAACCAATGCTTTTTCCGTTTTTTTTGTATCCCGAATCAAATCTTCCACCATATAAGCCGGCAACGGTTCGCACTTTGCCACAATTCCTTGATGAACGGCATTTTGCCCCACCAACGAATCAATTTGTTCCCGCATCACAATCTTTACAGGGATTTTCTTTGGATTTTTGAGTGTTTCCGCCACAGACTTAACTGCCCAAATTTCCCGAATCGTCCGTTTTGGGTTATCCATCGCCGCCATAACAGGGTGAGTACCATACAACCACAATTCTTTATTTTTCTTTTGCATTTTTTGATTTTTTTGAGCCATTTTAAAATCCCTTTCATTTTTTTAACACTATATATTAAAGATGGGTTTTTTTCAAGAAAATTCCATTTTAATCACAAAAAACCAGATGCAACCCTATGAAATAAAACAAAAAGACAATATTTAACGCTCAAAATAAAAAAAGTTCTTGACAAGTGATAAAAAAATGGGCATACTGTGTCCA
>JAFXFY010000103.1 GCA_017513365.1 Alphaproteobacteria bacterium
AAAATATGATGAAGAATGCCAATTACAACAAGAAATGTTGCCCTATCATATTTTTCAAAATGGTACATTAGTGGGGGAAATAACTGCCGAATGGAAAAATAAAGAAACAATGACGGAAGTCATATATTGGTTGGGTAAAAAATATGTCGGTAATGGTTATATCTCGGATGCTTTAAAATTAATGGAACGGGTTTTGTTTGGGGCAGGGCATCAAGAAATCAGATTGTATATAGATGCCGCTAATTGGCGGTCGGCTGATGTGGCTGGGCGGTGTGGTTATCAATTAAGTGAAAATACCAATTATTATTTTAAAACACGGCAAATGTATTGTGAAAACACTATCCCGATTTGTCGGCATGACACTTATCCAAAATGGGTTGAGATAGAACGACGCTTATTTCGTTAATTATTGCCCTTTTATGAAATTCTTTTATAATTAATAAAAGATATACCCTTTTGAAAAGCAAAAGGGTAATGAGTGTCTGTTTTATAGACTTTAAATAAAACCAAGCTCTTTGGCTTTTAGTAAAATTTGCACCCGATTTTGTACGCCGAGTGCTCTGAGTAATGCACTGATATGCATTTTAATGGTTGGTTCGGCAACACCTAAATTATGGGCGATTTGTTTGTTGGCTAATCCCAAATTCAGTTGTTGTAAAACGGCCACTTGTCTAGCGGATAAAAACAATCCGTTGCCTAGGGCGTAATCTTGTTTACGATAGGGTTTATGAGGGATTGGTGAAAAAGTATCTTGTGTCATCATATTATTTCCCATTTATTTTTTCATTTAATTGATCTATTTGCCATTCTTTTTTGGCGATTTCTCGGGACAGTAAGTTTAAAATTTCATCATGTCCGTTATCTCTGGCCCATCCTTCGGTCATATACATTGTTTTGAGTTTTTCTTTTTTCGTTTCTAAAATACGTTCTTGCAGTTCAATTGGAAACTCATCAAAAACAGCATGTATTTTTTCTTTTAAGATTTTTTTCTCTTCGGTATTCAATCCTAATTCTTCATTCATATGAACGGTATCGGTCATAATTGTCCTCCTTTATCTTTAATTAAGAGGGTACGCAGACCAATGATAACGAAAATTGTTGCCAAGCCAACCAAAGCAATACATTTTATCAGTGTACTGACAACAGATGTCATTTGTCTCCCCCTTTTGACATTTAACATCTAACAAGTATGTATTTTTTCCCGTAAAGTCAAGAATGACAGCTAAAAAAAACTGTATGGGTCAATATCAAGACGCACATCAACGCCATTCGGTATTTTTATCAGCGTCATCCAATGCGATAAGATGCTTTGTAATTTGATATCTTTATTTGTTTTAATTAAAGCTCTAAAACGGTATTTTCCCCGCAGTTTTGCCAGTGGTGCCGTAACAGGACCCAGTACATCAATGCCCTCCATAAACGGAGCGGCCGCTACAAAATTTTTAGCGGTATTGTGCGTTAAAATTTCATCAGAACCCGAAAAAATAACACCGGCGAGTTTTCCGAACGGAGGCATATTTAACAACATTCTGGCGTTAATTTCTTCGGTTAAAAAAGCCGAGCGGTCATTTTCCTTTAACGCCTTGATAATCAAATTATCGGGTAAATAAGATTGCAAAATGGCACGGCCTTTTTTACTTTCACGGCCGGCCCGTCCCATGACTTGGTGGAGTAGTTGAAAGGTGCGTTCGGACGCTCGTAAATCTCCGCCGGCCAATCCCATATCGGCGTCAATAATCCCCACCAATGTCAAATTGGCAAAGTGATGCCCTTTAGCCAGCATTTGGGT
>JAFXFY010000104.1 GCA_017513365.1 Alphaproteobacteria bacterium
AAGAAAATATTCGCAATATTGCCATTATTGCCCACGTTGACCACGGTAAAACAACCTTTGTGGATGCCTTTTTAAAACAAAGTGGTGTCTATCGTGATAACCAAGCCATTACAACCTGCGCAATGGATTCGGGTGATTTGGAACGTGAACGTGGTATTACGATTTTTGCCAAATGTACATCCGTAGAATGGAACGGAACACGCATTAATATTGTGGATACACCGGGACACGCCGATTTTGGTGGTGAAGTGGAACGCATTTTGTCTATGGTGGACGGTGTTATCGTGTTGGTTGATGCCGCCGAAGGGCCTCTGCCTCAAACAAAATTTGTGGTGGGTAAAGCCTTAAAATTGGGTTTGCGTCCGATTGTTGTGATTAATAAAATTGACCGCTCTGATGCTCGTCCGGTTGAGGTGCATAACGAAATTTTTGATTTGTTCGCTAATTTAGGGGCCACAGAAGAACAACTGGACTTCCCGACATTATTTGCCAGTGGTCGTGAAGGGTGGGCCGTGCATGATTTAGCCGATGAACGCAAAGATATTTCTCCACTTGTGAATAAAATTATTGAACATGTGCCGGCACCGAAATGTGATGCGAATGCACCATTTAGTATGTTGGTTACAACTTTGGAAGCAGACCCGTTTGTCGGTCGTATTTTAACGGGCCGTATTTTGTCGGGCAGCATTAAAACCAATCAAATGATTAAGGCTTTATCTCGTGACGGGCAAACGGTGGAAACGGCCAGAGCCTCTAAAATTTTGGCTTTCCGAGGCTTGAAACGCCAACCGATTGATGAAGGTTTTGCCGGTGATATCGTCAGTATTGCAGGCTTTACAAAGGCAACGGTGGCCGATACATTGTGTGACCAAGCGGTGATGGAAGCCTTGCCGGCCTTACCGATTGACCCACCAACACTGGCGATGACATTTTCTATTAATACATCACCTTTGGCAGGGACAGAAGGGGACAAAGTTACCTCTCGTATGATTTGGGATCGTCTGGAAAAAGAGGCTGAAGGTAATATTGCCCTGAAAATTTCCCGTACCGATACAACGGATGCCTTTGAAGTGGCCGGTCGTGGCGAATTGCAACTGGGTATTTTAATTGAAACAATGCGCCGTGAAGGATATGAGTTATCCGTCTCTCGTCCTCGTGTGGTGTTCCATACAGATGAAAACGGTCAAAAAATGGAACCGATTGAAGAAGTAACCGTTGACGTAGATGACGAATACACAGGTGTTGTTGTTGAAAAACTCAGCCTGCGTAAAGCCGAAATGACCGAAATGGTCCCATCCGGTGGTGGTAAAACACGGTTGATGTTCTTGGCTCCATCTCGTGGACTTATCGGATATCAAAGTGAATTTTTAACCGATACGTGCGGAACCGGTGTTTTGAACCGTATTTTCCACAGCTATGCACCATATAAAGGTGTGATTACGGGTCGTAGAAACGGAGTACTCATTTCTACAGAAGCCGGTAAATCTGTGGCTTATGCCTTGTGGAATATCCAAGAACGCGGTCCGTTATTTATTCCGGCCGGTGTGTCCGTTTATGCCGGTATGATTATCGGGGCTAATGCCAAACCGGGCGATATTGAAGTCAATCCGATTAAGGGTAAAAAACTCACCAATATGCGTGCCGCCGGTAAAGATGATGCGGTTGCTTTGGTACCGCCTATTCAAATGTCTTTGGAAACGGCGTTGGCCTATATTGAAGATGATGAATTGGTTGAGGTAACACCGAAAAACATTCGTTTGCGTAAAAAATTGTTGGATTCCAACGACAGACGTAAATTTGAACGCAGAAAAGACGTGTAAGAAATATACCGACTTAAAAATCCTCTTCAAAACGAAGAGGATTTTTTTATTGGTATTGTTTTTTCTTGTTTTGGTATTTTTTATATGCTAAATTCTGATAAAAAAGGTTTTACAAAAGGAAAAACAAAATGACAACTTGGACAACGGCGCTTAAAGGCTATACAAAACGACAAATCTTGATTTTTTTATTTTTGGGATTTTCGTGTGGGTTGCCGTATAATTTACTCGGCTATAGTTTATCGTTGTGGCTCAAGGATATCGGTGTAGCTCTGTCGGTTGTGGGGCTGTTTAGTTTGGTGTTTTTGCCGTACAGTTTTAAATTTCTATGGGCTCCGTTTGTGGATAGGTTTAATGTGCCGTATTTATCCAAAAAATTGGGACGTAAAAAAGCTTGGGCATTGGTGTTTCAAATCGGTTTGATTGTCAGTATTTTTGGATTGGCTTACTTTTCACCGGATAAAAACTCGTGGGTGTGGTCTTGGACCTATACGGATAATGTGGGAGAGATGCAAACAGCCTATATTCCACTTCAAACATATATTTTAGCGCTCCTGACGGCCTTTTTTGCCAGCTCTCAAGATATTGTTGTGGATGCTTTGCGTATTGATACGTTAAGTGAAGAAGAACTAGGCGAAGGTGCCGGCACCTATCAATTCGGTTATCGGATGGGATTGTTGTTATCCGGGGCAGGGGTGGTGGCTCTGTCGGCTTATGTATCATGGTCCTTGGCCTATTTCTTAGTCGGGTGCTTTGTCCTAACGGGCTTTGTCAGCATCTTTTGGGTGACGGAAAAACCGGCTCAACCAACCAACATATCCTTTAAACAATTGGTGATAGAACCCTTTGCTGATTTTATAAAACGTCATCAC
>JAFXFY010000002.1 GCA_017513365.1 Alphaproteobacteria bacterium
AATTTTTTTCAAATAATTTTAATCCGGCGATACCCAAGATAATAATAAGTATGCATATTATTTGCATAATGGTTAGTTTTTCATTAAAAAGTAAAACACCTAAAATAGCGGTTCCGATTATGCCAAATCCAACCCACATAATATAGGCCGTTCCTAAGGGCAAATGTTTTAGGGCTAATGCTAAAAAGACAGCACTTAAAATATAGGTCGTTGCCGTTATAATTGAGGGGATAATAATTGTAAAACCATTTGAATACTTCATGGCAATTGCCCAAATGATTTCAAATATTCCAGCAAAAAGTAATAATAACCATTTCATGTTTTTTCTCCTGAGACTCAGCATATCATATAATTTTCATAAAAAAAAGACCCCAAAAGGGATCTTTTTATAGGCTGATGCGGTAGGGGGCAAATTAACGATGGTTTTCTACTTTTTCACGCCAAGCTTTAACAGTTTTGCTATGAACGGCAACTTTTTGGGCGTTATATCCAAATTCGTGTCGTAAATTATTTAAAGCTACGGCTAACGCATGACGGATATCACTTGTCATAGAAAGTGTTTTCGCAACAAGACGAGCACTTTCTTGAAGCTCCATTAGTCTGGCACGCACTTCGGCACGAGATTTTCTAGGATGACTATTTTTATCGGATTTATCGGAAAATACTTCAGATGTTGATTTTTCATCGTTTTGGGCGTTAATAACTTCTGGTGTACCTTTTTCATCAGATTTGTTTTTGCTAACTTCAGCTGTGTTTTTTTCCTCAGACTTATCTTCAACAATTTGAGTTGTTTTATTTTGCGTTAAACGGATGTATTCTTCTTCAGTTACTCCTGTACCATCTCTATAAAAATATTTGTTACGCAACAGTCCATTATAACCATATTCTTCATATGGACCATCTAACTTACCGTCTTCATAGGTACATTTTTTCAGTAACTGTCCATTATAATCATATACTTCACATGGACCATCTAACTTATCATTTTTAAAGGTGCATTTTTTCCATAACTGTCCATTTTCATAATATTCTTCATATGGACCATCTAACTCACGGTGTTTATAGGTGCCTTTTTTCTGTAACTGTCCATTTTCATAATATCTTTCATATGGACCATCTAACCAATTATCCTTACAGGTGCCTTTTATCCATAACTGTCCATTTTCATGATATTCTTCATATGGACCATCTAACTTACCATCTTTATAGGTACACTTTAGATACAACTGCCCATTGCTATGATATTCTTCATGTGTGCCATTTTTAATTTCTTCAGACATATTTATCTCCTTTTTGATTAAATTTTTTTGTGACGTACGGGATAATTATAACAAGGTTAGGATTATTTGTCAATATTTTTTACAGCTAGGGGGAAAACGCATAAAAAAAAGACCCCAAACGGGATCTTTTTTTTATGGCTCCAGCGGTAGGGCTCGAACCTACGACCGATCGGTTAACAGCCGATTGCTCTACCACTGAGCTACGCTGGACCATGTTTTGGAGGCCGATACCGGAATCGAACCAGTATAAAAGGATTTGCAGTCCTCTGCATAAGCCATTCTGCCAATCGGCCCTCAGGTAGATATTCTTTTACAGTGTTTTTTTTTATTAGTCAAGAAAAAAAATAAAAATCGCTTGAAAAAATTTTAAAATTATAATAATCTTACCTTATAAAAGAGAATGAAAGGATTGAAATGTTTAAAAAAATCACATACTTAACCATGGCTTTATGTACTGTATCAAATATTGCTATGGCCGATACTTTAAAGGACGTTTTGGCCTATACTTATGAAAATTCTTTGACTGTAACGGCAGAACGGGCAGGGTTGAAGGCCAAAGATGAAACAGTTGTTCAGGCAAAATCCGGTTATCGTCCGTCTATTCAGGCCGAAGCCAGTATCGGTCGGTCCCATAATGATCAAACTTATGCGACCAGCCCAGCCTCAACTGAGTATG
>JAFXFY010000105.1 GCA_017513365.1 Alphaproteobacteria bacterium
AAAGAATACCGATTATCATCAAAACGCCCAACATTTCTATCATTGACCGTCCTCGTTCTAATTGTTTTATAAGACTATTTCCCATTAAAAATCCTCTCTTCTACTAAAACTATACCTACTACTATTATAAAAAAACGTACCTTTTTCTGCAACGATTTCAGTCCAAAAAACATTATGTTCCCCCTCCATCTAAATAGTTCTTAAAAATAAAATAGTTGTACAACCTTAAAAAAAAATTACAAAAAGTGAAAAAAAATTGTTGCATTTAATCGTACGTTTTTTTATAATAGTAGTAGGTATAGTTTTAGTAGAAAAGAGGATTTTTAATGGAAAATAGTCTTATAAAACAATTAGAACGAGGACGGTCAATGGTAGAAATGTTGGGCGTTTTGATGATAATCGGTATTCTTTCGCTTATCGGTATTTGGACGTATGATTATGCATCTAAATATTATGAAAGCAATAAAATACAAGATGTAATTGCTCGTTCAAAAGCTTTGTCTGATGTGAATCAATCATCAACACACATTTATGAAGTGGAACGTTTTTTAAGACAAAATGCCCCCAGATATGCCCCCAAAGTACAGCAAGAAGAGGTTAGAAACAGTAGTAACGACAATTCCAAAATGACATATACTATTACCCTGCAACAAGTCCAAGAAAACGTTTGTAAAATGGAATTTAACAACGAATCAAGTTTTGAATCTATGGGTGTTACCATTGTTTCACCAACATCTGCCGAGGGTTGTTCGGGATATACGGATATGGTATTTGAATTTTCTACGGTTCGTACGGATATTGTCTGCAAATCTGATTCGGATTGTGCCGGTACAAACAATCCGTTCTGCAAAAAAGGACAATGTGTGCCATGTGAACCATCTGATTGTAGCGGAACAACGCCGATTTGTGATAAAATCAGCGGACAATGCGAACCGTGTGAAAACGATTCAGAATGTGCTCCGAACAAATGTGCTGAAAATGGCAGTTGTGGAGAATGTTCGTCCAATGAACATTGTACAGACGAGTTTAAGCCGATATGTGATACGTATGAAGGGGTCTGTAATGCGTGTGCAATGGATAGCGAATGTGAGCCGAAATATTGTGCGTTAAAGGGTAAATGTGGCGATTGTTCGGCACACGAACACTGTCCGTCAAGCACTCCGAAATGCGAGTTTGAGTATGGCGTTTGTGAGGCTTGTCCGAGTGGAACGTATTGGCATACGAGTTTACAAAAATGTACGGAATGTACACAAAACACGCATTGTACAAACGATTTAATGCCGATTTGTAATACGGGAACAGGTGTTTGTGAACCGTGTTCAAATGATGCACAATGTTCACCGGATTATTGTGCCGGCAATGGTAGTTGTGGTGATTGTTCAGCCCATGAACATTGTCCGACTGAAACACCTAAATGCGATACACAAAAGGGCATTTGTGAAGCGTGTCCGTCATCTGCACCTGTCTGGAATGCAAGTCAAGGAAAATGTATAACTTGTGCCGCATCTAATAGTGCAACACCTGTTTGGAATGCAACGCAAAAGAAATGTATCAGTTGTTACGCATCTAACAGTGCTAAACCATATTGGAACGACAGTACTTGTACAACCTGTCCAAGTTCGGATCCAATATGGAGTACAACTCAAAATAAATGTGTACAATGTACACAAAATTCACAATGTAGTGGTGTAACCCCGATTTGTAATACATCAACAAATATGTGTCAAAAATGTACTGCCAGCAGTCAATGTTTGAGCAAGAGTGCAACTACGCCATTCTGCAAATCAACAGGGGCCTGTGGATGTCCTGATTCAAGTACATACTCATCTACATGGGGAACTTGTGCTTTTGATGTATATAGTAATGAAAGTGCCTGGGGTAGCAAGAGTAAATCAGGTCAATTATATGACAAAACACCTGATGTTTTAAGCACTT
>JAFXFY010000010.1 GCA_017513365.1 Alphaproteobacteria bacterium
GAATCTGTTTTAAAACAGTTAACGGACTTAAATATTGATAATGCTTGTTACCAAACAGGGTTAGAAGAATTAAAAACCGTAACAGGGGCTTTAAATGACATGGGTGTTCCGGAAACAAACTTTATGATTGATTTAAGAATAACCCGTGGTTTAGATTACTATACCGGTACGGTTTACGAAACGTTCGCCGATGATTTTCCGTCATGGGGGTCTATTTGTTCCGGTGGACGATATGATAATTTAGCTGGTTATTATACGGACAGAAAATTACCCGGTGTGGGTATGAGCATTGGGTTAACCCGATTCTTTGATGTATTAAAAGCACAAGGTTTATTAAATACCGGTTCAAAAACACCGGCTTGTGTTCTTGTTATTCCAATGACACCGGCTGAAGCCGGAACGGCTTTGCGTATTGGCAATGTATTGCGTCAGGAAGGTATTAAAACAGAAGTTTACAGTGCTCAAACAAAATTTAAAAATAAAATGGTTTATGCCAACAAAGTTGCTGTTTCGTATGTTGTTATTATCGGCGAAACGGAAAAAGCTGAAAGCACTGCTGTTTTGAAAAACATGAAAAGCGGGGAACAACAAACGGTTGCACAAGATAAATTGGCTCCGTCTATTCGATTGTTGCAAAAACTGGAACCGACTTTACCTATCATTAAGGATTGTTAATTCGAGTGTTTTTTACGTGGATTTGTTGCACCATTTGATTTTGTATTATTTTATGGTGTGTCAGTGATTGACCGTTTTGTTTTGACAAAAGCAAACGACAAATATGAGCAGGCTGAACATGGATTTTGTAACACATGTCTTCAAATGACGGAACGGTTTTTAATAAATCAAGCAATTGAGTGCGTTGTGTATTTTCAGTCAGTAAAGAAAATGCCAAAAACCAAGCTGTTAACCATTCATGCGAATAACAATATCCGGTATCCGATAACGGAGCTATTTGAAACAATGCCTCACTTAATGATATTTTTTCGAATCCAAACAATTCGCCCTTTGGAGCGATTGTATAATGTGAATCGGATGATAACAAGTAATCAGCCAAGGTTTGTGTTATTGGCATAACATGGCATTGGGGTTCAATGATACGGGCTTCTTGTTTGGGTTCCCAACGATAAATTAAATAGTCATCATCCTGACAAATAAGAGGAATTTTGACCATTTTATCCCACTCAAACGCATTATGATAAAGCCCGATATCGGACAATTCTTCTTTTATTTCCCGTTGAATATTATTAAAGGTAATAATCTGTTTGTCTTGTGTTAAAATAATTTGATTATTGTGTTGTATTACATTATCCCATACACCGATGGCTGATTGTTTTTCCGAGTATGTCATTTTTGAAAAGTGATTTTCATCAAGACATTCAGATAAACCGCCTAAGGCACCGATACCGTCAAATTCCCCGTTTTTGTTTCGCCGTTTAATCAACAGAACATAAACAGAGGATAAATATGTCAATATGTCTGAATGAACGGTTGGATTACCTTGATACAATGTCACATTTGACCCGATGCTGATTAGAAAATCACGTGCATTCGTTTGTTCTAAAAACAAACGGCGTTCATGTCCCGAAGGGATATGCGATAATACATCCAAAACCTGTTTTTTTGTTGAAAACATAAATATCCCTTTCTTTGACAGTGTCTTTATATATGAATAATTTGAGAAGACTGTAACCGTTTAAATGCTGATTTTTGATACCGTTGACGTATCAATTCAACTTGGTTTTTGATGTCATCAGGAACGATTTTATCATCACTTAAATAATTTTTCAAGATATTATCTAAAATTGGGTAGGGGGGTAATGAATCCGTATCTTTTTGTTCATTCGCTAATTCAGCAGTCGGTGGGCGTTGAATAATACCGTTTGGAATAAAAAACCGTCCTTCGTGATTGA
>JAFXFY010000106.1 GCA_017513365.1 Alphaproteobacteria bacterium
ACACGATTTTTGCGTACCACTTGGACATGTATCGTTTATACACATTCCACCGGAACACACCCCATTCGTACAAACCGATCCATCTGCTTTATTAACACACATTTTTGTCGTGGCATCGTACGTTTGACATTCACTGGTGCAAGTACATGTCGTCCCACTTAAAATGGCTCCAGACGGACATCCACATGTATAACACCACGTTCCGGATGCCGTTTGTGTCGTTTGTGTAGCCACTAAATCAGAGGCACACGATTTTTGCGTACCACTTGGACATGTATCGTTTATACACATTCCACCGGAACACACCCCATTCGTACAAACCGTTCCATTCGCTTTATTAACACACATTTTTGTCGTGACATCGTACGTTTGACATTCATTATTACAGACGCACGTATTACCGCTCATTGTTGAATCTGTTGGACAACGACAAAGATAACAAATTTGATTATATTTTGATGTATTGGTTGTTTGGATTAGGTTGCTTGAGCATGGTGTACTCGTTCCCTCGGCGCATTCGCACACGTTATTGGTACAAACAAAACCAGAGTCGGCACAATCGGTATCCACCACACATTCCACACATTGACCGGACACACCATCCCATACTTTGTTATCCGGACAAGCCTCACACGTTTTTGTTTCTTTGTTATAAACCGGCAAGTTTATATCAATATCAGCACATGTTTTACATACACCCTCAACCTCATTCCATTTGGGTGTTTCAACTGGGCAACACGCACACAGTGTATTGGTAAAATCAGACTCCGAACATTCTTTGGCAATACATGTGCATGTATGATTTTCACATGTCAATCCGCCATCACAATCTTCATCCGTTGAACAATTACCACATTTACCATCCACTGGTTCAGTTTCATCCTCACAAAGACACTTGCCCTTTATCGGCATCAAATAATCGGGACAAGTACATGTATCGGCTTCATACCCAATCGGAGAATCGGGTGGGCATACGCAATCGCCGTTTTCATCACACACCTTTGGCGCATCACAAAAACATGTATCATCTTTTACACGTTTTTTACCATCTAACTTTTCAAAATAAAATATCATTGTGCTGTTCACATCGCTAGCACAATTGCTGTCTACACGACTGACCCCTTGTAAATGCGACAAATCCGCCATAACCATTTCACAAACACGAGCCTCAACACGGTGGATTTGAATACCAACTTCTGCATCATTTTGTTCAAAATCTATCACTGCCCCAATGCGACTTTTAGTATCCCATTTATCCCCATAAAATGTTGCCTTTGGTCTATCCAATTGCATTTTCACATCGGCAGCCCGTTGCATAATTTCTTGACCTAATTCGTTTGCCGCCTGTCTGTCAAATGAATACGACAACCCTCTAACCGACGCCATCAACAACAATGCAAGTACAGCCAACGCCCCGATCATTTCAACCATAGAATAACCCAATTGCGATTTATTTTTTTTCGGTTCATTAACAAACATAACAGGAAACTCCTACACAAATTTTATCAATATAAAACCACCGAACAGCAATAACAAAAACACAACAGACAACCATCCGAGATTTTTTTCAATATATGCTTTCATCGGTTCGCCATATTTATACAACAACCACGCAACAAGAAAGAAACGCATGCCTCGTGATAAAACACTAGCAATTGTAAAAACAATAAAATCAAGGTGAGTTACGCCACTGGCAATCGTAACAATTTTATACGGAAACGGCGTTAAACCAGCACCAAATACAATCCAAGAAC
>JAFXFY010000107.1 GCA_017513365.1 Alphaproteobacteria bacterium
GCCCACACCTCTGGATTGATTGGTCCAAATTTGTTCATACGGACCGGAACGTAAATTTTCCATAGCCAAACCATCCGATGTTGGCGTTAATGGAACGAATGTATCATAATCCGTTAATGTTTTACCATCCCATCCAGCAGCAAAATCATTGGGCTCGGGTACGGCCATCCCTAAATAATCACACATAAACAATGCATCTTTCCAGTGACTATATATGCCGAAAAGAGGCAGATTAATAATAATTTGCACCCAATCTGTTCCCTCTATATCAACAACTTCATAGCTGGTACATTTTTGATTTCTCGGCAAACATACTTTTCCATTGGAACAATCATCATGTGATGTACAACCGGTACATTGTCCTGCCACACTATCCCATACGGGCGTTTCGTCCGGACACGGCTCACACGCATTTGAGGCATTACACACCGGTTTATCGGACGGACAGTCGCCACTATTTAGGCATTCCACACACGTTTGTGTATCAAGATGACAAGCCGGTTTATCACCGCTACAATAATCCGTACCGCACGCCTCATAATCTCCAAAATAAAAAGTCAAATCATTTATTTCTTCACATCCGCCATCTTCTTGCCCGACAGTATAATAAGAATTAACCGTAATGGCCGCTTGCGTTTCCATACCCTTGACAATCATTTCACAGACTCGTTCCGGCACTGTTGACACTTGTATCAAAGGATCATTTGACTCATCATCAAACACCAAAGATATTGGATACAATGTTTTTTCATTTTTCCAAGAATCTAAGGTTAGGTCATCATTTTTATTTTGGATTTGAGCCAACAAATCCACGGCCCGCAATTGAATATCTTGTATCGTTTTGTTGGCCTTATACTTATCTATACCATAGCTGTACCCCACAATACCACCGATAGATAACACCCCAATAATCGCCAAAGTTCCAATCATTTCAATCATAGAACGACCGGATTGATTATAATATTTCATATCTATATATCTCCTTTATAGGTACAACAAAAAATCGCCTATGGAGCATAAGCGACTGGAAGTTCAGAACTATGTACAAGTATAGTATGATATATTGACCCGACTGGGCTATTTTACCATCTTCCAGCCGAGCTGGAAGCACTTTCATCTGATAATCAGATGCTTGTACACAAGGTTCTGACACCTCAGTCTTTAGAAAAACTCCAAGACCGTTTTCCAGTCTATCAAACCACCCGCAAAAAAGCAAGCATTATTTTAAATAATGCCTTTTTATTAGCTAATTAAATACGATAGATAACACCATCAATAATCCCAATCAACAATCTGTAGTATTTTTTTGACCATATTCATATTGCGTTCTTCCGATACATCTTTGCGGTGGCTTTCTTCCACGATACCTCGGATATTTTTATCTTGAATAGCCCTAATAAACTTTGGAAAGCGTTCAATATGACCGGTATTATATTGAATATCTATTATGACATCTTGAACCCCCGCCGGCAGCTTATCAAAAAATGGCATTACCCGCCTGATTTGTTCCAAATCATTTTGTAAATGTTTTTTCAATTGGACATCAATTTCTTCATTTGCCAACCGAAACTTTGTATATTTTTGATAAAAATCGGCCTTATAGTTTCCAAAAGGAGCTTTTTTAATAGCCTCATAATCCATTTTAATTTCATCAGGAGTTGCACATTGACCGATATCTTTATGCACCCAATTTAATGAAGCGTATTTATCAAAATGATTAACATTTAATCCGCCACCAACCGTGATAATCCCCTTAGTATCTTTATATGGAAAATCCTTAACGCCTTCGTATTTTTTTATTTCCGGAATATTGCGTTTAATTAAGTCATCATCCGAAACGAACGTTTTAGCAGGAGTTATCTTATCTGCTACACCTTTTTTAAACTGGTTATTTTCATCCAATTTATCGGCATTATGTTGAAACCAAGCATCAACAAAGGCATTGGCTTGTTTATAAGCTGGATGGTTTTTATCTTGATACATTTTAGAATTCATAAAGTTTGATATTTGAGCATATGGAATAGACATATTTCCCCCTTAAAAAATAAAAAAGCCCGTTTAGGATTTTCCCAAACGGACACAAAAAAAATCGGGATACAACCGCCCCGATTAACTAAGATGTATTATAGCATAAACATCTTCAAAAGTCAAGGAATATTTTCCTAAAACTTCACCAATTGTTCAAGGTAGAATATATGTAAAAATATCCATACAACTGCCCACAAAATACTTATCAGAAGCACCTTAAATCGAACCCGAATAGAAGCATTATTTAAAAATAAAATAAGGGTCTTATATACCCAATAAATACTTCCCAAAACAAACAGAATATTTATCATCAATAAATATCCCATAGCCGGAAAGATATATCCCTCTGTCAATCCTCTGTAGAACAAAAGATATTGAACCAGATAAAATCCACTCCATCCCGCTAAAAATATTAAGTCTAACACATATCCTATCAGCATTTTCATTTTGTTATTCCTTGTGGATTTTTTGTAGGCAGTGGAACACAGCCTGTTTCTTTTGTCCACTTCAAACAATCACTTCGGCAAATATTTTGATCATAATCCCATACGCCTTGCCCCATATCAAGACATGTATCTATTTCAGCGCACCGTTTGACATAACCAACAAAAAATACCACAAATATAATCCAAACGATTACACGAATTAGTTTTTTATAATTAATATTTTTCATTAATTCCATTCACCCTATCCCATTTGTATATACATCAAATATTCAAAATACAGAACATGACAATACAACCAAACAAGCCCCAAGAAAACACTCCCCAAAAAGCGTTCTTGAATTTGCTTAAACTTTGACAATTTTCCGGTACACCGTATAATTTTATACAAGAAGAAAGAAAACAGCACAATAAAAATTAAATGATAGGTAATCTGTTGTGCCGAAGGGTCAAATTTACCACAATACGTTACATCAAAAGCACAAGATAATAATCTAAGATGGAACAGATAAAATCCGCCCCATCCCGCTAAAAATATTAAATTTAAAAGATATCCGATAAGTTTTTTATACATTTAACTCTTTATCCTTATTAAAAATAGGCATCGCACAAAATAAGCCATACAATTTCTAAAATCATCCAGATAATCGCCAAAACACAAATGCTTCCAACATTTTGCAGTTTTTTACGAATATCTTTACTTTTAAATTGTCTCCTCCATAATTTTAAGAAAAAATAAGTATAAATAACACAAATAATGCCGTCAAATGTCAAAAGATAAATGGGATTAATACCTGTCGGCCCCGAAATATTGATACCTTTCATCCAATCATAAAATGTTGTGATATGAATCAGATAAAATCCGCCCCACCCCAGTATAAATGTTAAATTTAAAATATATCCGATGAGTTTTTTCACACCAATAATCCCCACCATAATACGGCAAACAATCCACTGATACTCAGATATTTTAATTTTGATTTTAAATATAATGTTTTTAAAAAAGGGCGTGCCATTTTATAAAATGCCCATAAAAAAATCATAAAAATAAGCAAGTTATAAAAGAACATAGGATGGGAGGCGTCACATTTTGCACAGCAAAGACCATCCACCAAATAACAAAATGCAAGACGGCCTTGAAGCAAGAAAAATACCACCCATCCCACTAAAAATATTAAATTTAAAAGATATCCGATAAATTTTTGCATAAAATATTTATATCATACAATTAGGCTAAAGTCTAGTATTTAATGGAATACAGCCTGTTTCTTTTGTCCATTTCAAACAATCACTTCGGCAAATATTTTGATCATAATCCCATACGCCCTGTCCCATATCAAGACAAGTATCTATTTGAGAACATCGTCTGATATAAAAAACAGACCACACAACAAATATCAGCCAAATTATTGCTATAATAAATCTAATATTAATATTTTTCATTAATTCCATTCACACGATATTTATCACATGCCTCTTTTGAGGAAGAGTATACACCATCTTTTGCTAATTGTCTACCATCTGCATTAATGGTTATATCATGTTTTAAATCTTGAAAAGCATCACCAAGAGTAAGACCTTTTTCAAGAATATTTCTAAAAAAATCAACATATTCTTTTATATTCCCCCATTTTTGAGCAAATTCCTCACCAGCTTCACCTCGCTTAGTCGCTTCATAATTCGCTTTACAATGAAAATAATCGTCTCCCCCTATGGTACTATCCCATTGCATTTGAAAATAATTTTTTGTCATATCATAGGCTGCTTGAATTTGTTGCTTAAATCTTTCAAGTGAACTCATTTCATTATTTTGCTGATTATTCTGAGTATCCCCACTCACCAACAAATGTTCTTGACCTTCAAAAGGTTTGGGGCCAAAAACTATTCTGTCCACCATGATATCTAAGGCGGTATGTTTTTGCCCACATTTGCGTTGATAGGCTTGTATCAGTTTTCCTTCACGATAATGTGAAGATACATAAATCATCTTTTGGCATTTACCGGACAGATCGTGTTCTTTGGGTGATAATTGATTAGTATTAACTTCTGGTAACTTCATCAACTCATTAGATTTTTGAAATAAATTAAATTCTTTAATGGCAACACTTTCGTTTTCCATATATTTCCTCCTTGTTAGAAAAATAAAAAAAAGCCCATTTAGGATTTTCCCAAACGGACACAAAAAAATCGGGATATAATTGTCCCGATTAACTAAAACTCATGATAGCATAAATTTATTCAAAAGTCAAGGAATATTTTCCTAGCATTTCTTAATTACCATAAACCGTTTTAATCTCCACCACGGCCATATTTACGCATCAACCAAATTTGATTTAAATCCACACCTTGCGTATTTTGTCCGTTTTCGGCCAGCTCCCGCATAATTTGTTGTTCTTCTCCGGCTCGCCACCGATTATTTTGTAAATTAGGCGTTCCATCATAATTTTCATGATAACCGCCACCGCCTTCACCTTGAGCATATCGCCATTCCCATTCGGCAACTTGCGGATCAACAGGAGGATTTTTACCATCCGGATGAGTCATAGGTTAAAACCGTTCAATATCTTCGGACAAAATGGACATATTCCAATCATAGGAAATTTCACCGTCATCGTTATTTTTATAGATAACGCCGATAAA
The DNA here is from genome assembly GCA_017513365.1 of Alphaproteobacteria bacterium. GTDB lineage: Bacteria > Pseudomonadota > Alphaproteobacteria > CAAHEQ01 > UBA3637 > UBA7488. The sequence continues at coordinate 5,112 of JAFXFY010000107.1, forward strand.
TTCTTTACCGACAAAAACTTCTGCCGGAGCCTGAACCCCCTCACCTTTTTGCACACGAATTTCCGGGTTCCAGAAAAGTTGTTGCAAATAAGTTTGAACTTTTTCCATTTCTTCGGGTGTCAGCATATTTTTTCCTTTCTTTTTAGTTGGACTTCGTGTATTATATACCCATTATGACAAAAATTCAAGCAAAAAAAACATTGAATGCGACCTCAAGAACCGCCAAAATACCGGCGGATTTAATTTCTATTGCCCCGATGTTGGATTGGACCGATCGGCATTTTCGCTATTTTTTACGTCTGATTTGCAAAAATGCGATGTTTTATTCGGAAATGATAGCCGCCCCTGCCCTCATTTTAGGGGATAGAGCCAAATTATTGGAATATGACGGAGCCGAGCATCCCTTAGTCTTACAAGTCGGAGGCAGCGAGCCTAACTTAATGGCCAGATGTGCCGTTTATGGTGAAGAATGGGGATACAAGGCCGTCAACATCAACGCCGGTTGTCCATCATCACGTGTACAATGTGGTAAGTTCGGGGCAATTTTAATGCAAACGCCAATGTTGGTTGCCGATTGCGTTGCCGAAATGAAAGCTAAGATTAAAATCCCCGTTACAGTTAAAACACGTATTTCATTAAATACCGTTGCCGGTGATGGATTTGAAAGTTTATTTAAATTTGCTGATTTAGTTCAAAAAGCCGGTTGCGATCATTTAATCATTCACGCACGACAGGCCAAACTCAACTGGTCCCCAAAAGACAATCGGGATAGATTACCTTTAAATTATGACTTAGTTTACAAGCTAAAAAAAAGCTTCCCCGATATGTTTATTTCTATCAACGGCAACGTTAAATCTTTAGATGAAACGGCCGAGCATTTAAAGCACGTTGACGGTGTTATGATTGGGCGTTTTGCTTATGGCAATCCGTATGCGTTAAAAGATATGGACAGTAGATTTTTTAATGACGATAGGCCGGTTTTATCTCGCACAGAAGTTTTGGAAAAAATGCTCCCTTATATTGAAAAATTTTCGGGTCCAAAACATTACATTACCCATCATATGTTAGGCCTATATCATGGCGAACCCAATGCCAAAGCCTATAAACAAATTATGGCCACCGGAGATGTAGAGGCTTTAAAAGAGTTTATAAAGAAGAATAAATAATCACCCTTAGGTTTTTCGTTAACCCACAAAAAAATCTCTTGACTTATAAAAAAAAATCGGATATAGTGGGTCTATCTTTCAAAAAGCTGATGTTATTTTTCAGTCTCTATGGAGATACCCCGTTCGGCGATGGTTCGCTCACCGGGGCGATAACTGTATGATTTTTGATGATACTTTAGAATATGTAAAAACTAAATAAAGAAAGGGACAATATGTCAGTAAAAATTCGTTTAGCAAGAGGTGGTTCCAAAAAACGCCCTGTTCATAAAATCGTTGTCGCAGACAGCCGTAGTCCTCGTGACGGTCGTTTCATTGAAGCTTTAGGTCATTACAATCCGTTATTACCGAAAGATCACGCTGATGCTTTGGTTATCAAAGAAGAAGCCGCTAAAAAATGGATGGCTCAAGGCGCTCAAATGACAGAACGTGTTCAAAAATTGTTTGCCTTAAAAGGTTTAGCTGAAAAACCGGCTATTCGTGAACAAACCAAAAAATGCGCTCCGAAAGCAAAAGCTCAAGAACGTATGAGAGAATTGGCTGAAAAAGCTGCTGCCGCTGCCGAAGCTGCTGCTGCCGCTGCAGAAACACCAGCTGAATAAGGAATAAATAAATGTCCAATAAAATCCTCGTCGGTCAAATTGTCAATGTGCATGGCATTAAAGGGGCGGTGAAAATTAAACCGTTCTTGAATAACCCTGCGCAAATCGGCAAATTAAATCCGTTCGTGGATGATAACGGGACGATTTATGAGTTGTATGGCGCTCGTGTTCATGGTGAAACAATCATTGCCGGTGTTAAAAATGTAAACAATCGCAATACGGCGGAAACCTTGCGGGGAAAACGTTTGTATGCCGATAAAAACAAATTACCAACGGCAAATACCGATGAATATTACTATCATGATTTGGTGGGATTAGATGTTTTGCAAAATGATGATAAAATCGGGTCGGTAACGGCTGTGAACAACTATGGTGCTTCGGATATTTTGGAAATAACTTTATTAAACGGCAAAGTAATGGATTTTGCATTTACATCCGATAATTTTCCGGTTGTGGATATGCAAAATAAAACAATTTGTTTAAATGCCCCTCACGACATTAACGGAGATACAGATGAAGATTAACATTTTGACACTTTATCCCGAAATGTTCCCTGGATGCCTTGGGTATTCCTTGGCCGGTCGGGCTTTGGCAGAAAACAAATGGTCTATGAATGTCGTCAACATTCGTGATTTTGCAACCGATAAATACAAATCCGTTGATGATACGCCCTTTGGCGGTGGTGCCGGTATGGTGATGAAACCGGAAGTATTGGATAAAGCCATTGCTTCGATCCACGAAGATGAACCCATTTTCTATTTATCACCTCGTGGTAAAGTTTTTTCTCAAAGTATGGCCCACACATTTGCCAATATGGAAAAAGCGACCTTTATTTGTGGCCGTTTTGAAGGAATTGATGAACGTGTTATTGAAAAATATAACATTCAAGAAATCAGCATCGGCGATTTTGTTTTAAGTGGTGGAGAACCCGCTTTGTTAACAATGTTAGATGCCGTTATCCGTTTAATTCCATCCGTTATGGGAAATGCCGATTCTTTATCGGAGGAAAGCTTTTCCAATGGGTTGTTAGAATATCCGCAATATACGAAACCCGCCGTCTGGCAAGGTAAAGAAGTACCCGACATACTGCTCAGCGGACATCACGCCAACATCGCCAAATGGCGTCGGCACATGTCTGAAGAAATAACAAAACAAAGACGTCCTGATTTATGGACAACTTATTGCCAAAAATAATAAAATGAAAGGTAAAAACATGACTAACTTAATTAAACAATTGGAAAACGAACAAATCGCCAAATTGAACAAATCCATTCCGGAATTCAAAGCTGGTGATACCGTTAAAGTGATGTGCAAAATCATTGAAGATAAAGGTCGTGAACGTTTACAAGCGTATGAAGGTGTTTGTATCGCTCGTTCCAACGATGGTTTGAACTCCACAATGACAATCCGTAAAATTTCTTTCGGTGAAGGCGTTGAAAGAATTTTCCCGATTTACTCTCCGAACGTCGCCAGCATTGAAGTCGTTCGTCGTGGTAAAGTCCGTCGTTCCAAATTGTACTACTTGCGCAATTTGTTCGGTAAAGCCGCTCGTATTACCGAAGACAAAGAATAATTTATTTTACGATAAGTTATGCGAAATGCCCCGCCGGTTTGGCGGGGTTGTTTTTATATTGAAAAATGGGTTAAAATGACGTATTCGTAAAATATGATAAAATTTTTATTGGGATTATGTGTGATGATGTGGTCGGCCGTGGTATGGGCCGAATCATTAAATGTACCTATCGGCACAACCGATTTGACACAAAACAACATAAAAATTCGCATAACACGTATACATAGTCCCAATATAACCGCTCATGGGTACGATACGTTTTTATTGGAAGTTTTTCGGGATAATAAATGGCATCAAATTCCTGTAGAAAATTTTAACACGATGGAAGGTGCCGACTGCATGGTACAAGATTTTGACTTTTACACAAATCCGTTTCGGATTGTACGCAAAAAACGTGATTTTGGCGACTCGTGGATGGATGTTCGGCCTATTACCCTCACCCTTTATGAATTAACACCAATGGGGGAATTGCTCACAATAAAAGAAGATACCTTACCACCCGCTTGCGATGTCAAAGGAATTGATACAACCAGCCTTTTTCATTATTAATCGCTTTTCAACCCTTACCTAAATATTATAACAAAAAAAAACCGAGCTTTCGCTCGGTATTTTTTTCAACGAAGAAAGAAAATTATTTAATTTTCTTTTCAACAAATTCCTCGTGTTTTCTGGTTTTTTTGTCGTATTTTCTGACGGACATTTTTTCCGTTTTTGTACGAGGATTTTTCTTCGTAATATAGAAAGTGCCTGTACCGGCTTTGCTTTCTAATTTAATTTCAATTGTCGTAGGCTTTGCCATTTTATCTCACCATTTTTTATATAAAAAATTAAACCTTAGGCGTGCAGTATACCCTCTCTTTACTTAAAAGTCAAGTAAAAAATGGTATTTAAACTTTGGTTTTTCGTGTTTTTTCACTTAACCTATAGAAAAACAGACAGGTTTTATAATCCTAAATCAAAACGAAACCCTTTATTTTCCAATAAATCCAATACCTTTGCCAAAAAGATACGTTCTTTTTCATCGGCTGAACCATTGGCCATAATCACATTAATTAATGCCTCAACAAAGGGTTGTAAAACTGTTTTATCCTTTGATAAAATGCGTTGAAAAGCCATGCCGGCACTGGTGGCATCCGGAGCGATAGAAATCAGATAATCATCTAATTCATCATCCGAATACGTCAAATCCGGCGTTTGAGACCGTACATAATCGGCAACCACTTTCCGCTCAGTTTTTTCACGAATACCATCAATAGCCACCACATACATTAAAACCGTTATTTCATTGTGCATTCGCTCAATAACCGTAGCAAAAGTCGGTAATTGTTCCGGCAAAATATCATCAGCAATAGAAATTCCCAATTTATCTTGTAAAAATTTATATGGATTATCGTATTTTCTACCCGTTCCGATATCATCAATTTTAATAATTTGAGAGGCTTTAATCAAACGAGGCGCCTTAACATCAACGGCGATACCATCAATATAGGCATCCTTTTTAACCTCAACAATTCGGCGAATTAAAAAATCCCGTTCTTTTATTGAACCATCTGTAGATTTATAGGTAATACCCACCAACATAGATACACCGACTCGTGTTTCATGGGCATTTTTTATATCCGTTGGCAACGTCGCCGGACTAACCGTTGTATCGGGCAGAATATTCATCCCTTTTCCGGATGATAAATCTTGCAATGCTTTTAAAACTTCTAATTCGCTGGTGGCAGTCATTTTTTCTTATCCTTTAGTATATTTTGTAATAACACGCGGGTGGCGTCATAAATCATTCTATTTGATACCGATTGTTTTTGATTATCCGGTAAATACGTAGAAAATGCAATAAATTTTATGACATCTGATGTAATTTTTCCATGCGATTGTAAAGACAAAAAACGACCCCACATCTCATCAGATAAAGCACCGACTTTTTCGGTACCATATTTCAAAATCGCCGCTCGCTTTAATAATTTGCTGACTAGTTTAGCAAATTGCACCGGTTGTTTTTTTTGATGATAGTCTTTTTTTAATTCCCGCATAGCATAAGATAACGGAGAAAAATAACAATGCACCCCATATCCGATAATCAATAACACGCCCACAAAAATACAGATAATGACAACCCACCATCCGATTGCCGGCGGAAAAAAATCGGGTTTTATTGGGACAATAATATCCTTTAACCCCGACAAATCAATTTGTGATGTCTTCATATTGCCTTCCCCTCACAATATCTGGCAATCATATCCAAATACGCTTCATCCGTACGCACCGGCAAATAGCCTAGTTTATACCGATTAACGGCCTCACCTATCATACTTTGAATTTTTGTAAATGATTCTTCAAAAACTTTACGATTTGTTTTATCTCGCATATCTGCCATAAAAGCCTTAGTCCCATCTGTAATTGGCAATAACGCCACCGGCATTTTTTCTTCCATCGCATCAAAAATATGCACAAAGGATACATCTGCCCACATAGCCAGTTTACCAATTTTTTGTGTGCTATCCGGAGTCATATCATGAAAATCACTTAAAATAAAAACTGAGGCCCCTTTAGGAGTAATCGCCTCAACACGCTTTAACACCTGATCAAATGACACGATATCTTGCGATAAAGAAAATGGGTTTGACGCTTTGCTCAGTTCATCCAACATCAATGCCACTGTGGTTTCGGCTTTACCGATTGGCATCACCTTTATCATATCAGGCAAGATTAAAACGGTCCGAATTGTATCTCCTTTAGTAGCCGATACCCAAGCCAAAAAGGCCGTCATTTTAGCCGACAATACGGATTTAAAATCACCGGCCGTGGCAAACTTCATGGAACTGCGCATATCACAAACCAAAACGACTTGACGTTGTTTTTCATCGGTATACAGTTTTGTAAAGGGCTTACCATATTTAGCCGTTACCCGCCAATCAATTTGACGAATATCATCACCGGCTTGGTATTGACGTACTTCCGAAAAATCCATGCCCTTTGTTTTAAAAGGTGATTTACTGACTCCCGTACCGATAAGAGATTGTTTTTTAGGTGCCGGCAACCGAGCAAATGCCGCCTTTTTTTTCAGTGCCGCCAAAGCACTTTTTGATACAAAAACAGAACTGTTAACTGTGGGTTGCTTCATTATGGAACTGGCACCTTTTGAACAAGCATATCTAAAACACGATCGGTTGTATACCCTTCGGATTTAGCTTCAAATGATAAAATAATACGATGGCGTAAAACATCTTTCAAAACCGATTGAATATCAGACGGCATCACATAATCACGGTTATTCAACCAAGCCATTGCCCGAGAGGCAATATCCAATGCAATTGTTCCACGAGGAGAAGCCCCAAAGGCAATCAATCTAGCCAAATCTTTATCATAGGCTGCCGGATTCCGAGTCGCAATAACAAATTGAATCAAATATTCTTGTAAATCCGGAGACATATAAGTATCCAATACTTCCCGTTTGGCATCAAAAATCACACTTTGACGAATCTTCGGGAATGGTGGTAAGTTTTCATTTTTTTCTTCCGCTTGAATTAAAGCCAAAATCTTACGTTCAGATTCAATATCCGGATAACCGATTTTAACATACATCATAAAACGGTCTAATTGAGCTTCCGGCAAACTATAGGTTCCTTCATTTTCAATCGGGTTTTGCGTGGCCATCACCATAAATAATTCCGGCAACTGATACGTTTGATTCCCGATAGTTACTTGACGTTCTCCCATAGCTTCCAATAAAGCGGATTGCACTTTTGCTGGTGCACGGTTAATTTCATCAGCCAGTAACAAGTTTTGAAAAATCGGCCCCTTTTGAAAAAAGAAAGTGTTGGTTTCGGGACGATACACATCTGACCCCGTAATATCGGCCGGCAACAAATCCGGTGTAAATTGAATACGATGCGAATTCGCCTCAACACACTCAGCCAATGTTTTTACTGCCTTTGTTTTTGCTAATCCTGGCGCTCCCTCTACCAACAAGTGTCCATCGGCAAGTAAGGCAATCAGCAAACGTTCAATCAAAACCGGCTGACCAATAATGCGTGAGTTCATAAAATCTTTTAAGGCATAAAAACTTTCTTTTGGTGTCATATAGTTATTCCTTTTTTATTTAACTGTTGCAATTTTGCTTTCTTTAATATATACTTTTTTTAGCGAGAATGCAAATGACAATTACGGTATTATCACCTTATCAGGTCTTTTTTATTGATGAAACCGAAAAACTGTGGACCGTTTTAAAGGATGGTCGCGTCAGATTTGTAAAATCCGTTCCTGCCTTTACCAATATATCGGCGAAATACAGCACACTCAGCGGGGTTGAATTTGACGGTGAACAAACGCATGTTTTATCTTCAAGTTTTAATTTTTCCGAAGAAGAACCTCAAAAGATACTCAATTTATTCGGATATTGTTATTATCCGACACTTCTTGAGGGCAAACACCCCAAAATTGCCTTGCTAAAAGCCGATTTACTCAATCATGCCGGCACAGCGGATTTAACCGTCTATGAGCGGGCCAGAACCAAATATCATCCTTTGGTTAAGATGACAGCTCAAATTATTCCGCCTAAATGGAGTATGGACGGCACTTATTTATATTATATCAACACAAAAGGTGTTTTGGTTCGCACCAATGGAAAAACCGGCGAAAAGTTAGCACAATCCGCTCAGCTGTTTGGTTTGAACAAAGCCGGCACCATGTTTGCCTACTATGACGGTGAATATATTTATTTGGTATCTTTACAAACGGGACAAACAACAAAAATTATGGCGTTTAATATTACAGCCTTGGGTTTTGGTTTAGCCGAAGAAGAACTGTTTTTTGCCTCTACCAATGGCGATTCGCATATCATTCAAACCTATAATAAACAAACGGATGA
>JAFXFY010000108.1 GCA_017513365.1 Alphaproteobacteria bacterium
ACATGCTTGACACGTTGTACCGGTATCAGCAAAACTAAATCCATTGGTACAATATTTTGAACAATACATTTTTTCGCCATTTCCTTCAACTCGTCTGCTGTTCGGACAAGCTAAACACAACTCTTTTCCCGTGCCTGTATCATTCATAAATGTTTCATCCGGCTTAATCAAGACATTAGCCGGATAATCACATGGAATACACGCCCCGTTTTGGGAACGAAATTCGCCTTCGGCACATGTTTCTTCAACCGTTACACAAACCTGACTTTCCCCTGTTTCTTCATTGTATTCCGAACAAATTTGATTATTGGCACAATCACTGTTATCTTCACAGGCAACGCATTGTTGCAATGTGCTATGGCAAATCGGTGTTGCATCTGGGCATGTGGATTGACACGTATATGTTCCCACATCACATGTTTGACATGAAAAACAATCTTCATCATCTAAACAATACCGTATAGGCCGACCATTTTCATCGGTTGCCCCTTGGCGTAATCCTTCATCTTGTCCGTATGAATCAAGCGATGTTGTAAAAACAATCGATGTTTCAATATCATCGCCACATAGTTCGGAGGCATTACCGTTAAAAATTTGTTTTTTCCCGTCTTCAGATGGTGTCCAAATAAACATCGGACCATCAATGTTCATATTCAGTACTTGTTTACAGACCCGAGATGGCACATCATCGACCTGTACATCAAACACAATGTTTGAACGAGGATAAACACCAATCGGAAAGCCTGTTTGCGTTGTATCAGCCCATTCATCAAGTTCTTCGGCTTCAGGTAAATCTTTATCTTGATATTTATTCCAAGTATCTCGATTCCGTAAGTTCACTTCATAGATAATATCGTTTGCCCGATATTTGTCCATCGCAAACGTATAACCGTAAATCCCGCCGATTGAAAGAACACCGATAACTGCCAAAACGCCTAAGATTTCCACCATACTACGTCCTGTTTCAGCTGTTTTTTGTTTAAAATATCCGTTAAAAAAAGCGTTTAAAATTTCCATGGAGCCCCCATTTTAAAAATGAATAAAATCAGACAGTTATTTTTCAAAAATGTGTCAAAAAAACGTCCCTTTTTTGAACGCTTTTTTTTGGCAGGGGTTACACTTTTTTAAAAACAAAAAAATCATGAAAAATCAAATAATTACAAATTTTAGTTGACAACGAAATAAATCTAAAATATTATGTCAAAAAAAGGGACGTTTTTTTGACACATTTTTAAAAGATAACACATTGATTTAGTTATCTTTTTATTTTAACCGTTTAAAAAAATTCCAAACAGTTTTTTTGATGGTTTTTTAAAGAGATTATTTGACGAAAAACAAGTATTTAAAACGATTCGCCTACCTAATGTGCTTATATTTTTATAAACCCATTTACTTAATCAAATTTCTATATAGTAAATATCTATTTATTAAAATCGAACAATTAAACTTTTATAAAAAAAACGCCTTAAACAGGCGTTTATATTGGTGCGGTTAAGAAGACTCGAACTTCCACGGACTACGTCCACAGCGACCTCAACGCTGAGCGTCTACCAATTCCGCCATAACCGCAAATGC
>JAFXFY010000109.1 GCA_017513365.1 Alphaproteobacteria bacterium
AAAGTTAAGTCAACTCCTTTATGAACGGTTGTTTCCTTAGCATATAAGCCACTCAAGTAAGCTTTTCCGCTTTGGTAATCAATTTTTTCTCCGGCAACTAATCCACCGCCGTTGATGGATGCATTTATGACCATATTATTACCAGTGGCGGCAACTAATCCTTGATAATCACCTTGGATGGTCATATTATGACCGGCATTAGCAGAAATAGAGGTCGCATTTGTTTTAAGTGTCATATCATTGCCGGCTTCTAACCCTACACCGGTTAAGGTAGCCTTGGCATTTGAAATGACAAAATCATTTTGTGCGGCAATCGTGTCTAAATCTCCGTTCCATTTAGCTAAGATTGTATCCGGTTCCAAAATATATTCAGCATTTTCGGTTGCTTTATTCGGAGCTTTAACCGTAGTTTCAGTTAAGGTAATTGAGCCTCCGCTGTATATAACGTTTTGTGCTTCACGTTCTTGGCCAGCCTTTGAAACATTCATATTAATGGAGGAATTTTTCAAATTAATGTCAGAGTCTGCTTGTATGCGACTATTTAAGGCAACTTCTACTTTTATTCCCTCTGTTTTATCTGTTTTTGTGGTACTTCCCTTTGAGGAGTTTTCTTTTCCTTCTTTATCTTTTATGATTGTTTCTGTCGTTGTGGTGGTCTTACATTCTGAACCATCTAGGTCTATTTCTTCTTCTTTGGCACTGAGGTTAATAACGGCATTTTCAGCAGTTAACACAGAATTGTTTGAAACAGTTGTATCTCCAACCTTAATTTCTGTTTTGGTTGTTCGGGTTCCGGTATCATCTTTTTTGGTAACCGTTTTTATATATTTATCTCCCTTTTTGGTAATAGTCGTCGTTTCAATGGCGGTTTTCGTTTTTGTTACAACCGATGTTCCGTCCTCATTTGTTTGTGTTTCTTCTTTAACTTCCGTTGCATCGCTCAGGTCTAATACAGGTTTACCTTCAATTTCAAAAGTATTGGCATTCAGTGAAAGAGAACTATCTATTATTTTAACTTCGCCAGGAACTGTTTGACCGTTACTTGCTTGTGTCGTATCTCCTGTTATTGTAATATTGGAAGCAGCTCCGACAACCATATTGGCACCAGAGTTTAATTCTAATCTGGATTTAGAGGTAATATTGGCGTTTTCCATAGAAAAAGAAGCATCGTTTTTTAAAACGATACCTTGCGTTCTGTTGCTGGTTGTTTGAGACAAATTAGCCGTATTCATTGAAACGGTTCCACCATTTTGAACCAAGTCATTTTCAATCGTAAAATTTAATGGTCCACCTTTGGGATCACAACTACCCTTATCATCCAATGGACAAAAACGTATTTGGGCCCCAGGACCAATGTCTAATCCTTCAAAGGTACGATTGGCACTGTAATCTTCTTTCCCATTTTCAATGGTTGTGCTAGCCATCACCTGAGTGGTGTGTAATAAAGATAAAACACAAACAGACAACAGATATTTTTTCATGAAAAACTCCTATACATATGCATACAGTAAAAAGTATTAACGTACTTCTGTAGCAAAATCAAGCGTTATTTTTTCAAAAAATATCAAAAATGCCACTTTATTGTAATTTTTTGATAATCGGTAATAAATCGTTAACTAATTGCAAATTAATTCGCTTGACCGCCTCTTCAAATTGCAATTTATTTTGATTGTAATAAAAGCCTAATAAACGACTGGTACTGGCTGTGTATTCTTTTTGAAAATAGACTTTATTGTTTTTGTCGGACAGAATAAATTCAATACAGACATCGTTGTAGATTTTTTCGGCTGGAGCCCCTAAATACCATAAAGCGATACCAGCTAAAGAAGCGCCATAAAATGACCAATAACTTTTAACCCGAAATTTTTTTAATTTACCCGATAGAATATAATCGGATTTTTGAGATGGATTATTATATATAACAGTTGAAAATAAAGAATGAACAGCTAATTCGTCGGCAACCGCTTCGGCCAGTTTTTCGGCAGGATTTCCCGCAAATCTAACAAATGATTTATCGGGATGGCTGACGACACGGGTCTTGCTATATGGTACAAATGGAAGCAGAGCCAGTGGGGCTGACCATTCCATAAAGCGTGAAGTAGGGCGCTCATCTGTCAACGGTTGTACCATTAAAACGGCCTGTTTTATTGGCGGATACTTTTGTTTTGCTTCTGGTTCGTATTCCCACACATGGCTGGTACAAGCATTTAAGAAAAGCAACGTCATCAAAATAAATATTTTTTTCATCAGTTCTGTCCTTTTTTTGTTTGAACATAATATAATATGTTAAAAATGTCAATTTTCATTTTTTGTGGAAGTTTAACTTATTTGTATAATGCCTTAAATGGAGGGATTTTGCTTCGGCAGAGCCTTCGTTGACCTTAAAAAATTTTGCGATGCAAAACTGGCGTTCTCTGTCCGCCTTTTTTTGCGGTTGAACCCACTTTTTGTGGCTTCAATCTCCCACGCATTCCGACCAAAAGGGCCTCAATTGAGGCCCTTTTGGTCGGAATCAGCTCACAAATTACAAACTAAAAGCACAATCAAATAAAAATTTTTATCACCGCTTAACTCTGTTAATAATACCTTTGCGTTCCAACTCTTTAATCCAATCCTCTTGTTTCTTGATTTGCTCTGAGGTCATGCCCTGATATTTTATTCCTCGTAATATAGTTTGTATTTCTTGATTAGCCTCCATTATTTGCTTAGAATTCATGTGTTTTCTAGCCTGATCACGATATGACAACATGCTCTCTCCTAAAATTTGCCAACTTGCACCCATTGACGCAACTGTAGCCCATACGTAAGAAGATTGGTAATTTTTTTCTGATAAATATTTTTTCGTCAAATGTCCCGCGGCCAAAATTTTTCCTTTACGAGCTAATGATTCCCATTCAGATGGGGCTTTACCCGCCATATCATTTAATTCGATTTTCATTTTTTGGGTTTGTTCAACAAATTTTTCTGCCTCTTTTGAAAAGTACATCTTCACTTTTCTTGTAATTTTTTCTGCTTCTTCATCAGATAAGCCATCGCGAGCACGATCATGGATTTCTAAAACGTGAGTAGGTAATCTTAAATCCATCCACCAATATGAACTAGTTAAAGAAATCAAAATATTTTCATAAGCACATGCATAATCTCCTTGCTTTAAACAAGCATTGGCAACATTTGCCATAGACAATTTATCTCCCTTTCTTGCCGCTGTATTATCCATACTTTGTATAGTATGAGCTAACTCTGTTTCATATCTTTTTGTTTCTATATAATCTTTTCCAAGATTTGTAGCTTCTGTCGTACAACTAATAAACAGCATACTTGCTATTAAAAAGGATTGAATTTTCATTATTTTTCCTCCCAATATCTAATCAAAAACAGCTCTATTCAATCAGGAAAGATAAGTTAAGTCAATATATTTTTTTCACGCAAAATAAACTAAATTTTCAGGTCTATTTTCTGGGATGGTGGTTTTAGGCTCCCAGAGGGCGATTATTGAAAAATAAGGATTTTTTGTTTCAAAAGTTCGTAAATTTGCAAAAATGGCTGTTTTTGACAGTCGGACATTCGAACTTTTATAAGCGCTTGAAAAATAAAGAAAAAGCCGCCTTTTTGGACGACTTGTGTTTAGTGGTCGGAATGGCGGGATTTGAACCCACGACCACTCGCCCCCCAGACGAGTGCGCTACCAGACTGCGCTACATTCCGATAAGCGACACTATACACAATTTTAAAATGTTTTTCAAGATAAAAATTTATGTTTTTGTAAAAAAATATTGACAAATAATATAAAGGAAGATATAATGTCTATAAAATAACAGGAGAGTAATATGTCTGATAACCAAAAAATATCTGATTTATGTGATGAATTGTTGGCAATTGAGGAAAAAAGAAAACAACGGACTCAAGGTAAAAATTCCCCCAATCAAAACAAAAAAAGAGCATTTAAATTTGAAAACTTGATGAGATGTCCGGCAAAAGCCGGTATATTAATGGGGTTGTATGCCATTGGTGTTTTGGCTGTTGTTGGGACGGTAACGCATTATGCTTGTCAAAAGATTGAAGAAAAATATACATTGGCCGAGCAAAATCATCTGCGAGAGCTGTTGGGACAAATTAATGGAGATACCAAGCGTGAAATTTGTCAAAAATATGATGGCGAATTATTGATGTTGATTAATGATTATCAAAGCGGGAAAAAATTAAACGGTTTTAAAATGTCGCCTCGTAATGCGGTTTTTTCAGCTCATTCAGATTTATTGTATAAATATGGTGCCTATAATCCGGATATACATGATAAAACACATACGTTAGAGGATTGGATATTGCTTGATCACATGTGTTATCGTTATTATCAGTATCGTGATATGGAATTATCCAATGCGCGTAATGAAGTAAAAAATCCATATGCGGATATGTTGCGTTCAGAATTAATCGAACCATCAAAGAAGCGTGTTCCCGTGCGTCATGATAATTTGTTTGAAGGTTTGAAATTAGATAATGTGATGAAACGATAAGAGAGAGGAAATAAAATGAATAATAATCAAAAAGAAATTTGTCCAATTGAGTATATGATTGCTAGTCGTCGTCCCAAAAGGAAATGCTCAATTGCTCAACGCTTGAAAAAGAATAAAGCTATCATACAAAAAATGCTTATAGCGAGTGGTGTGTTTTCTGTTTTAACTGTTGGCGCTATCTATCCATCAGAGCTTTGTGATATGACTAAAAAGATGTTTGATAATATAACGCCAAATGCCAAACGGATTTCCCTTACTGAAGAACAAAAAAGATCTATTAAGAATGCATTTGATAGTAATTTGATTGAAGAGATACGTGAGCAAGAGATGTGGGGAAAAGACTATGCTGATGCTACATATGACGCACTTCATCGTTTATCAAAAATAGATGAGATATTCCTTAAAAATGGTGCGATGCCAATGGAAGTGTACCTTATTCGTTCTGAACAGTATCAAAAACGTTTGTATCAATTTCAACAATTTGATTTGGATAATATAGATAGAAATAGCTCTATGAATCCATATATTGATATGATTATTAAAAAAAGGAATGGTATAACTCAAGATGAATATCAAAATGAGGTAAGTTGTATCCGAAGAAATACGTCAATATCTCAAAATAATCAAAATTTACATATGGCCTTACGAGGAAATATGCGTTAAGTTAAAATTTAAAGCTCTTCATTTC
>JAFXFY010000110.1 GCA_017513365.1 Alphaproteobacteria bacterium
ACAATACGGCCAGCACTGTTTAGTGGCAGTATCATAAGTAGCGCCGGATTCGGCCCATTCTGGATGCATTTCTTCGCATGTTTTACATGTTCCGGTAGCGGCATCATATACCGGTGTTTCAGCTGGACAACACATGCATTGTGTGGCATTAAAATCAGACGAAGTACATTCCGTCCCCGTCATTTCACATATGCACGTCTTATCGACCGAACAAACTTCTTCATTTTCACAATCTTCATCCGTTAAACATTCTTCACACGTTTTTGTATCCGGATTATAATACGGTTTTGTTCTATCAACATCCGCACATGTTCTACACTCTAAACCATCCCATTTCGGCGTTTCGGACGGACAACATTTACAATCGTTCGTGCCGGTAAAGTCTGATGTTGGGCAATCGGATTGAGATAACTGACAAATACAGTTGCCATCTTCATCGGGCGTTTTATTCGGATTATCGCACACGCATTCACCACCGACTTCATGCAATCCACTCATACATGCACACGTGTTCGTATCTGTATCACAGCCCCAATGCAAATTACCTTTTAAATCTTGGCAATTGGAGTCTGTCATACATTCCACACAATCCGTATTATCGGCGTTTGGAACAGTGCCAGACGGACAAACACACTGAGTTCCACCTACCCACTCAAACGGTTTAGGGCAAATGATACAAATATGACTCGTCATGTTGCAAAACGAATCGCCCGCACAATCTTTATCATCTTTGCAAAAATTTTCTCCTCCGATGATGATTTCTAATTTCTTTTTAGGAAGTGCACCGAACGTATCGGTTGGGGTGAACATTACCCCAGCGATAATACCAGCCACAGTTAGGGCTGACATTTTTGCAATTTTTTGAGATAAGTTTTTGAAGTGCATCTTAATTTCCTTTTCACTTTATCTACCCTAAAAACGGCCGTTTTTGTGGAATACGCAATTTTTTGTTTTTATTAATTTTACTATTTCATAAAAAAGTTAATTTTTTAATAATAAATCAATTAATTGTTCAAAAAAGTTCAAAAAACGCAACCACCTGATTTTTAGAGGATTTTATCTCCCACAAAAACAACCGTTTTTAGGGTAGATAAAATGGAGCGAAAAATGCATAAAAAACATAATGATGCGACAAATTATAAAATTAATAAGCTTGCCCGATGATTATATCGATTGAGTTAATAATTATATGAGACAAGAAGGATGTATTCCAAGATAGTAGATGACAAAACATATCATTAAAAAGCCCCGCTAATGGACGGGGCTTTTGATAAAGTCGGTCAAAATTAATTAACCAAATTTTCCAATACAACAGTACCTTTTTTCTGACGGGCATGCGTGTAATTTTGACGCAGAGAATCACGCACTAAATACGGAGACGGAATTTTTTCCATTAATACATCCCCAGTCCGGTCAGTTGAAGAAATATAAATATTACCGATATTCGCCCAACGATCAATCAAGGATTGACTGGTAGAGCTGTCCACAATACGGAACAATTCAATTTCATCTACCTTTTTGCTGAAAATACCGGTGATCACTATTAATCGTTGGTTTGTCAGCACATAAGCCCGAAAAACCCGTTTAAAATACAAAATCAACAAAAAGACACCAAGTGTACCAATACTTAAAATCAAGTAAATCGGATTATATTTCACATCGGCAACGGATCCCGTTACATCCCATATATATTGTTCATCCGGATTAATAATTTCACGAATAATTCGAGCATTACCTGAACTTGCCATAAAAAAACTCCTTTAGTTAATTTTGAAATATCTGATAATAAAATATACAAAATTTCATCAAAAAACAAGTTTTATTTTTATTCCCCCCTTATTTTAAACATATCTTTATATATCAACAACATACAACTGTATTTATTTCAAAAAAAATGATTAAAACACTGGATTTTTTAAAACAAACTACCTAAAGTTTTATTGTTGAAAAACATTTTTCATAAAATATAAGGAGACAAAAATGAAAAAATATTTATTATCTTCATTAGCGTTGGCCGGTATCATGGTTGCAGCCACAGGGGCTTCTGCTCGTGATATGTACGGCGTTGTCAATGCCGGTTATGGTTTCGGCACAAAAAACAGCGACGGAGCCGTTATTATGGGTGTTGGTGCCGGTTATGAAATGAACGAAATGGTTCGTTCTGACATTATCGTTGATTATCGTGGTTGGAATAAAATTGACTTCAAAAACGGTGGCAAAAAAGCCGACGCTTGGTCTATTCCGGTTTTATTAAACGTTTATGGTTCATATCCGGTTTATGGCAACATGGGTGTTTATGCTATGGCCGGTTTAGGTATGTCCTATAACCATGCAGATTCCACATTAAATGCAAAATCCGACGACAAAGTCAGCTTTGCTTGGAATATTGGTGCCGGTGTTGAATATGCCATGAATGATTGCTGGACATTAGATCTCGGTTATCGCTATACTGACTTAGGTAAAGCCAAAGTCAAAGCTCAAGAAGGCTACACAGGTCATAAATCCGAAGAATTAACCTCTCACGATATTAAATTAACGGCTCGTTATGCTTTCTAAGGGGTTATAATACAATAGACGGACAGCACTTGCTGTCCGTTTTTTTATAATAACAACAAAAATATCCAAACCAATGATTTATTCTATCTTGATATTCCATCTAATCCGTACCGAGCATTTCTCTTTCCAAGAGAACTCTTAACGATAATCAAGGGCACGTCCAGTTCATCACGTGTCAAACCAGCATGCTCTGACGTCATCACCCACTCTTTTTCATACTTCCATGTTAACGAGCGTTCCCCTGTCGCAAGTGCAACATAATCACCGACAGCATCCTTTACATGGGGGTGTTCACACCCACCCAGTAGACGAATAAAGTCTTGTCCTGTCAATAAGCAGAAATCTGGAAACAGTTGTCTAAATTTATGTGGAAAAACATTCTTATATTCATCCTTAATATGGAAAGCCGCACACCGTGTTTCTAACGAATTTGGTTGCGCCATCATTTTAACAATTTCCGGGTAGTCTCTTGATAAATAAAGCGGTTGTGTCTTTTTATGTCCATGATCAGCCGTAATAACAAAAACGGTATCGGGAACCAAAACTGACAATCTGGCTAATTTTTCCTCCATCATATCAATTGTTTGTTGAACCACTTCTGTCCCAATGCCATTAAAATGCAATTTTGAATCTAACTCTCCCCAGTAGGCATAAATATACTTCTTCCCATTTTTATGACACAAAGATCGAATACGAGCGCACCACTCATCAAACGTTTTGCACCCATTTTCTGCCCATTCTGGCATAACTTCATAAGCCATTCCCCCCTGTTCTTTTATCTTTTCCACAATCGTTTTACATGTTGGTGTATAAGATGGGACAGATAACTTGGAGGGCTGATCCGTATCAAAATTTGTATTTGAAAAGATATTCACAACTTCGTTTGTTTCGGAAAAATATTGAGCCCATCCAATGCGACCATGCTGATGTGGCATCAAACCCGTTTTCAACGTTGTATTTGCTGCTACCGTTGTTGCCGGTATCACCGTTTGTAGCAAATCTTTTTTATGAGCATTAAAAAAACCATGCGACGCATGATGCTTTAATATATTTTCCCCCAATGCATCAATAACGATCATAACAACATTTTGAGGATTACTCTTTAACGTACAATCTAAAATCGGATGAGACGTATAATTTTGACACAATTCAAAATGTTTTTCAATAGATGATGTAATCGATGTTATATTCATAATTTCTTTCCTTTCTTACGTTTTAACAAAATCTTATATCATTATTAAAATTTTGTCAAGAAAATTTCAAAAAGTAAACAATCGTAAAAACTGACCTTTTTTTTATAATAAAGACAAAACGAGTTTTGCCTAATTTTTAGTTTAAAAACCATAGCTTTCATTTTTTCCATCTCAGCTTGTAGCACACATCTTTACCCATTTGAATTGGATCCATATAACGATCAGCTTTTGTTCTGCTCCCATTGTAGTTAGTAGGGTTACAAAAAGGCGCAAAAGATACCTTACCATCACCATATATCTCAAAACACAATAAAAATATTTTTTCCTTGCATTTTGATTTAAAATTTTGTAATCTGATGATATGTCAGATTTATTTAATGCAACACCAACTAAAACAGAGTATTCCGCCAAAGATATTGAGGTTTTGGAGGGGTTAGATCCTGTCCGCAAACGCCCTGGTATGTATATTGGTGGGATTGATGAGCGCGCCTACCATCACTTGGTGGCCGAAATTATTGATAACGCCATGGACGAAGCCGTTGCTGGTTATGCCACAAACATTGAGGTATCTCTCGGTGAAAATGGGTATGTTACGATTAAAGACAACGGCCGTGGTATTCCGGTAGACCCTCACCCTAAATTTCCGGATAAATCGGCGTTGGAGGTTATTACAACCACCCTACACTCCGGCGGTAAATTCGGTGGAAATGCTTATGCCGTTTCCGGTGGGTTGCATGGTGTCGGTTTATCGGCGGTTAATGCTTTATCGGCTCACTTGATTATTGAAGTGGCCAAGGATAAAAAACTGTATCGCCAAGAATATCGTCAAGGCAAACCCGTGACGCCGGTGACTTTTTTGGGACCGGTCAGTAATCGCCGAGGGACATCTGTTTGTTTTATTCCGGATACCGAAATTTTCGGAGAACACATTCGCTTTAAACCCGCCACATTATTCCGTATGGCCAGAACTAAGGCTTTCTTGTTCCGTGGCGTTGAGGTTCGTTGGCATTGTGATGAGTCGTTAATTACGGGTGATGACAAAACACCGGTTGATCACATTTTAAAATTCCCGAACGGCGTTGCCGATTATTTGGATTATTTGATGAAAGACCGCCATGCCGTTACGAAAGAGGCCTTTACGGGACGTGTAGAATTTCCCGACAATATGGGGGCTGTGGAATGGGCTGTGTGTTGGCCGGATGATTATAAGGACGGTTTTTCCTATACCTATTGTAATACGGTTATCACACCACTGGGCGGAACACACGAAACGGGTCTCAGAGCCGGATTAACAAAATCTTTGCGTGCCTATGCCGAAATGAGCGGGAACAAAAAGGCCGCCGATATTACCGCCGATGATATTTTAAACACGGCCGGTGTCATGTTATCCGTCTTTATTAAGGACCAGCAATTCCAAGGGCAAACAAAAGAAAAACTAACGACGGCCTCTGCCACTCGTTTGGTGGAAAATGCCATCAAAGATCCATTTGACCATTGGCTCAGCCGTGATGTTAAATCGGCAAGTGCACTGCTAGAGTGGATTGTAGAGCGGGCCGAAGAACGCAAACGTAAGAAAAAAGCCGTTGAAACACAACGTGCTTCCGCCACAAAACGATTGAGATTGCCTGGGAAATTGGCCGATTGTTCGCATAATAAAACAGAGGGCACCGAAATCTTTATTGTTGAGGGGGATTCGGCCGGTGGGTCGGCTAAACAAGCCAGAAATCGTGAAACACAAGCTATCTTACCAATTCGGGGTAAAATTTTAAATGTCATCAGTGCCAGCAACGATAAGATTTTGGCCAATGAAGAAATTAAGGATATTACCGAGGCCTTAGGATGTGGACGCCGTGATAAATACAATGAAGACGGCTTACGTTATGACAAAATTATCATCATGACAGATGCCGATGTGGATGGCGCCCATATTGACTCTTTGCTGATGTCATTCTTCTATCAAGAAATGCCGAAATTAATTGAAAACGGCCATTTGTTTTTGGCTTTGCCTCCTCTGTATCGTTTAACGCAAGGTGGAAAATCCGTTTATGCCAGTGATGATGCCGAAAAAGAACGCTTGCTTAAAACCGAATTTAAAAATGCCAAAAATGTAGAAGTTTCCCGGTTTAAAGGGCTTGGCGAAATGCCTCCGCAACAACTGAAAGAAACCACGATGGATCCGGCTAAGCGAACCCTGTTGCGTGTTGTTATTCCACACAAAACAACCGAGGAAGAACAAGAGGAATTTGCTTTTACGGCCGATATGGTCAATCGGTTAATGGGCAATAAGCCGGAACACCGCT
This sequence comes from Alphaproteobacteria bacterium, assembly GCA_017513365.1. Classification (GTDB taxonomy): domain Bacteria; phylum Pseudomonadota; class Alphaproteobacteria; order CAAHEQ01; family UBA3637; genus UBA7488. The sequence goes on from JAFXFY010000110.1 coordinate 6,050, forward strand.
TCCAATTCATTCAAGAGCACGCTAAGTTTGTGGAAAACTTAGATATTTAAGGGAGTTTATATGCCTACCCCAACCATAAAATATGATATTATTACCATTTCGGGGGCACTCGGCAGTGGCAAATCCACCATTATGAAAA
>JAFXFY010000111.1 GCA_017513365.1 Alphaproteobacteria bacterium
CAATAGACCCATCGCATAATGCCCCAATCAGTTCCACATCTTTACAGTTTGGAAACTCACGACGAATTTGTTCACATATTTCGTCAAAAGGAAGTGGCCTTAACATAATTTTACGGCAACGAGAACGAATCGTTGGTAATAATCGCCCCGTATTTTGGCACAACAACAAAATGAGCGTATTCGGATAAGGTTCCTCTAGCATTTTTAGCAAAGCATTAGCCGCATTTTCATTCATTTCATCTGCCAAATTAACAATTAAAATTCTTAAATTTTTTCCTGATGATTTTAAAGATAAAAATTTTAAGGCATCCCGAATATCATCAACGGTAATTTCTTTTTTTCTAGCTCTGCCCTCATCCGAGGTAGATACTTCCTTACCGGCCAAAATAGCCTTAACCGTTTCTTTTTTTTCTTCTTCGGTCAGTGAGCGTTCCACCCATTTAATATCGGGATGAAAATCAAGTTTATAATCCCAATTACCGGTTAACAAAAAAGCGCACAAGCTTTTTGCAAAGGCCTTTTTACCAACCCCATACGGACCGATAATCATCCATGAACCGGTCATTTTTCCTTGTTTTAAAATGGATTTTATTTGTTCTTTGGGATCTGTCATAAACGCTCTTCAAATTGTTTGATAATATCTTGATGTACTTGGTCAATACTGCCGGAGGCATCAATTACCGCATATCGTTTGGGATTTTGTGAGGCAATTTTTAAAAAACCATTTCTTAAATTATGATGAAAAGTTAAGTCCATATGTTCAAACCGTTGTTCATCATTACCACTGCGTGCCATGGAACGATTAATACCAACTTCCGGTGCAATATCTAAAATGAATGTTAAGTCCGGTTCAAAATTACCGGCAATCATTTTATAGGTATCATTAACCATTTGAATACTGGCTTCATTAATACCATATCCATATCCTTGATAAGCCATTGTGCTATCAGCAAATCTATCCGAAATAACTGTCGTCCCCTGCTCTAAGGCTGGCCATATTTTTTTGACTAAGTGATCACGGCGAGCAGCTGAAAAAAGTAAAATTTCCGTTATTTTATCCCATTTTGAGGTGTCGCCTTTCAATAACAAGGCTCTAATTTCTTCAGCGCCTTGACTGCCTCCCGGTTCTCTGGTTAATAAACAAGGTATTCCTTTTTTTTGCAAATACTCGGTAAATAACTTAATTTGCGTGGATTTACCACACCCTTCTCCACCTTCAAATGTAATAAAATATCCTTTTGTCATACCTTATTTTCCTAACCATCCGGCGATAATACGTTTTAATTTACCAAAATATCCGACTTTTTCAACGTCCTCTTGAGCCAATAAATCTAACGAGCGTGTTTGATTATCTGCGGTTTGAATGACTAATTGCCCTATTTTTTGTCCTTTTGCAATCGGAGCCACAACAGGTGAATCGTAAATAACTTTAGAAACAACACCCCCTCGTTTACCACGTTCAATCGTCATAACTGTTTTTTGTGCAGGAATAGCTTTTACCGTTTCACTTGTCCCATACCAAACCGGTATTTCATCTACAACGGTATCTTTGTCAAAAACGATAACATTTTCAAAACCGGCTAATCCATATCCCATCAATTTTTGAGATTCTGTACTACGGGCTTTCATAGATTTTAATCCATTAACCACCATAATCAAACGTCTGCCGTCCGGTGTTTTGACTGAGCCTGTCAATCCATAACCGGATGCCTCTGTATGTCCGGTTTTTAAACCATCTGCCCCATCCATAGAATATAATAATGGGTTGCGATTGCCTTGTTTAATTTTATTATAAGTGAATTCTTTTTCTGAATAAATGGAATAGTATTCGGGGAAATCACGAATAATAGCTTGTGCCAACACCGCTAAATCCTTTGAACTCATCAAATGATTTTTATGAGGCAATCCCGTTGCATTGGCAAATGTAGAATTTTCAAGACCGATTTCTTTGGCCTTTTGCGTCATTAATGAGGCAAAAACCTCTTCACTGCCTGCCAATCCTTCTGCGACAACGATACAGGCATCATTACCGGATTGGACGATAATACCACGTAATAAGTCTTTAATTTTTACCTTTTGCCCAGGGTTTAAAAACATGGTAGAACTACCACTTTTAACGCCCCTTTTACGCCATGCATTTTCAGAAACGGTGAATTCATCTTCTAATGTAATTTTACCGGATTTTAAAGCGTCAAAAACCATATAAGCTGTCATCAATTTACTCATAGAGGCTGGTGCCATTGCCACGTCAGACGCTTTATCATACATCACATAGCCTGTGTCGGCATCAATTAAGTAAGCATATCTGGCCTGTGTTTCAAAAGCACTGGCCGATAATGATATAAAGCATCCACATACTGTAAGCAATAAATATTGACGCATTTTTTGTCCTTTCTTATGGTTCGTAAATAATTTTGGCTTGATTATACCCTGCTGTTTTTAATTTTTCAAGTAATTCTTGAGCATTTTTTTCGTTTTCAAAAGGCCCCATCCGAACACGCAAGAGTGTTTTATCATTAACGGATGTTTCGTAGAGTTGAACCGGCCCAAAGCTTTCTAAAGATTTTTTCAAATTTTCGGCATTTTGAGGATTGGAAAAAGCCCCGGCTTGTATATAATGCCCGCTGATAGGAGTAATGAGTTTTGGCTCTGCCGAGATAAAATCTTGATTAGTCGGCGATGTTATCGCTTCTTTTACCGGATTATCAGCCACTTCAGCTGGTTTTGTAATAGATACAATGCTAGGGTTAGGTACATCAGCCGATGCTGGTATGATATTATTGCCGGCATATAAAATTGTATTTTCTTCATTCGGTTGATACAAAGGCTTAGGTGCTTCATTTAAGGTATTTATTTGGACTTGAGATGAAATAACGGATTCCTCGTTTAACAGAGCCTCTTCTAAAGGCATTCCGTTGGCTTGATAAATTTCTTGTTTTAATCTACGGCTTTCATCGGGTAATACTTCAACCTTCACCATAGTTGTCCCCACCATATTAAACTCTAAAGCCTCCGCCGTTTTTTGAGATACATCAATCAAGCGATTATTGACATAAGGACCTCGTTCATTCACCCTTGCAATAGCCACATTTCCGTTTTCTAAATTTGTAATGCGTACAATGCTGGGCAAAGGCAAGGTTTTATGCATCGCACTCATAACCTCATCATCATATTTTTCTCCATTTGAGGTGAGGGTTCCATTTTCTTCTTGATACCATCCGGCAATTCCCGTTTCAGAATAAGAATAATCTTCTTTCGGCGTATACCAAACATCTTTAATTTGATATTTTTCCCCAACTTTGTAAGTAATGGCATTTTCATTTGTGTCATATGTTCCAAACGAGCGAAACAATAACCCATTATCTGTGCAAGCACTGAGCAAAGAGATACTTAGTGATGAGACAAAAATATGATTTAAAACTTTAACCATTTGTTATATCCCCCTTATTTTATTTAATAATTTTTCTGTTGCATATCCATCTTGCGGCAAATTATTATCCTTTTGATAAGCTCTGATAGCTTTCCGAGAACCTCGCCCTAAAATACCATCTGCTGTACCTGTATAGTACCCTTTTTGAGTTAATAATTCTTGAATTTCTTTGGCTTGTTCATAGGAAAACGGCATATTTTTTCTTGGGGTATAAATATGATAGTTTCCCATAATTAAAGCATCAGAGAGTAATCCAACAGCCAAAGCATATAAATTAGACCGATTCCATTTCATAACTACATCATAATTATGATAGGCTAAAAAGATAGGCCCTTCTATTCCCATTGGTAAAACAAGACGAGCTTGAACAAATTCAAAACTGGACGGCCACTGCATACCATTGGCCGGATGAACACCTTGTTTTTTCCATTCCCGAATTGGTTTAATCGGATTATCATAGATATCATCCCAGTTTAATGCTTGAGTGATCTTAACTTCTCGTCCCCATTTAACGGCATCATTCCACCCTATTTTAGACAGATAATTTGCAGCAGATTCCACGGCATCAGGCAAGCTGTTCACAATATCTCGTTTGCCGTCTCCATCTCCATCAACGGCATAGGCGGCAAATGTGGTCGGCATAAATTGAAAATGCCCAAAAGCACCGGCCCAAGAGCCTTTAACATCTGTCAGTTTTTCTTGATGCATAATTTTTAAAAAGGCAACTAATTCTTTGGTAAAGAAAGTGCGACGTCGTTTATCATAAGCCAGTGTTGTCAAAGCATTTAACGTATCAACATTGCCTTTATATGTTCCATACGCCGTTTCTAATCCCCAAAACGCTGTAATATATTTGGCTGGTACATTGTATTTTTGTTCGGCTTTATTTAACAAATCGGCATATTCTTTCATCATTTGTCTCCCGTCTTTTAACCGTTTTTGAGAGAATACTTTGTCTGTATAATCCCAAAACGTCAAACGAAATTCGGGTTGTTTTTTATCCGATTCGATAACATGAGGTAATAATGCCATTTTAGGCAGCATTTTATCTAAAAACGATTTGTCCACTCCTTCAGATAAAGCATGCGTACGAAATTCCGCCTTCCATTCTTCAAAAGCAGCATCATTTTGAATCTGTGTTGCCGTATTTTGAGTGGTGTTTATGGTATTTTGCGCATAAGACACCGAATTCGTCCCCATAATTGCACAACTGACAAAAAAAGATAATATATTGTTTTTTATTTGTTTTTTCATTTCTACCTCATTTATCTTTACATCATAACTTATTTTTATAAAAAAATCACTTGATTTTTTATTTTTTTTCGTGCAATATATGAAAGTCTTAAAAATCACAGACACAAAATTGTAGGATGGGTGGTCGAGTGGTTTAAGGCTCCGGTCTTGAAAACCGGCGTGGGGGTGACTCCACCGTGAGTTCGAATCTCACCCCATCCGCCATTATCTCCTGAATTCTCTGAATTTAGGGGATTTTTGTATCCTGAAAACTACCGGCTAGGTCGGTAGTTCCAAAAGGCTTAGAGCTATGCATAAAGAAAATCCTTTGTTATAGTGTATCAGACGATTTTCAGATAGTCATACACATACAACATGGAATTGCAAGTATCACGTCGTGTTTGCCCCTAAATATCGCAGACGTGCTTTTTACTCCGGCCGTCGTCTGGAAATCGGTCAGATATTAAGATAACTCTGTAAGTGGAATGGGATAGGAATATTAGAAGCGGAAGTATGTCCGGATCATATTTATATGTTATTAATGATCCCACCAAAATACTCGGTTTCCAGTATTATGGGTTATCTCAAAGGCAAAAGCAGTTTAATGATATATGACAAATGGGGCGACATTCGGTATAAGTACAGAAACCGAGAATTTTGGTGTAGAGGATATTACGTGGATACAGCGGGAAAGAATACGCAAAAGATAGCCCAATATATCCGAGACCAGTTAAAAAGTGATGCAGAAGAAAGGCAACTCACTTTAGACTGAGACCCGTTCACGGGTAATAAGTAATAATCGCCAGTACAAATCGTCGTACGCTCTTTAGGCGTATGGGCTGGTACCATCAGCCTTATAGGCGTTAATGAAGAACCACCGGCTACGCCGGTGGGTTCCTTTTTTTTAGTCGCCATAATTTCTAGTAGTTGCGATCTTATGCATAAGAAGTGTCTTATTATTTTCCCCCACTTTATGACGCCATCCAGCTACCTC
>JAFXFY010000112.1 GCA_017513365.1 Alphaproteobacteria bacterium
ATACCGGCGCATGTTCCACGGATTTTAGCATCAATTTCGGGATTACCGGCGGTAAACCCTTTCAAATGAGCCTCATAAATAATCACATTATCCCAATTAATTTTAGGTTTTTGATGTTGCCATTTAAAAGCATCATCATCCACGACTATACATTTTGGTACATAAGGGGCAGAATTACGACGATTAAATGATAAATCCGCTTTTTTGGATTCCGGTACATACCCCAGCATGGCATTGTTGGCGATAATCGGCCCCGTTAATTGTCTGGCATACGGGTCAATTAATAATTTATTCGGGTTGAAACGATGTCCTTTTTCCGGCTCATAAGGTCCATACACACGATATCCGTATAATTGCCCCGGTTTTAATCCTTTGACATAACCATGAAACACTTCATCGGTATATTGTGGTAAATCAATGCGTTTTTCTCCACCACCATTTTTGTTAAATAAACACAATTGCACACGTGTCGCATTGGATGAATAAATGGCAAAATTAACCCCATTTCCATCAAACAAAGCCCCCAGTGGATAAGGCAAACCGTTTAACACCTCATAATTCATATATTTTCCTCCTTTAACATGGGGAATAAAGACATTTTTAATCGCTTACCTTTTTAAACACAACCGTCGCCAACGGCGGCAAATCAACCGTTATGGCATAGGGTTTAAAATGCCATCCGTCCGAGGCATGAATATCACCATAACTGCCAACACCGGAGCCGGCATATTTCAAATCATCTGAATTGAAAATTTGCTTATACACACCTTTTTCATTGACTCCCAAACGATATCCGTGACGCGGAACCGGCGTAAAATTACACGCCACAATCAGTGTTTCATCATCACTTTTACGCATAAAGGAGATACATGAATTTTCCGCATCCCCACCATCAATCCATTCAAACCCCTTAGGATCATGATCATATTGATACAGCGCAGAATGTGTTTTATACAGTTCATTTAAATCTTTAACAAGTGTCTGTACGCCCTTGTTTTTATTATTAAATAATAAATCCCAATTTAAACTGTCGGCAAATTTCCACTCATTATGCTCGGCCAATTCATTACCCATAAACAACAACTTTTTACCTGGGTGTGTGAACATGTATGTATAGTATGCCCTTAAGTTTGCAAACTTTTGCCATTCATCCCCTGGCATTTTATTGAACATAGAGCCTTTGCCATGAACCACTTCATCATGAGAAATCGGCAAAGCAAAATTTTCCGTCCACGCATAAATCATACTGAATGTCAGTTGATTATGATGATATTTGCGGTGTATCGGATCTTCGGCAATATATTTAAGCGTATCGTGCATCCACCCCATATTCCATTTGTATCCAAAGCCTAAACCTCCGATATAAGTCGGACGGGATACCATCGGCCAAGATGTAGATTCTTCGGCAAAAGTCGTCGCTCCGTTATTTTCGCCAAATACCAATTCATTCAAACGGCGTAAGAAATGAATGGCTTCAATACATTCTCTGCCACCATATTCGTTCGGAATCCATTCCCCTTCTTTTCTGGAATAATCCAAATACAGCATACTGGCAACGGCATCAACCCGCAAGGCATCAATGTGGTATTCTCTAATCCAAAAGAGTGCGTTGGATAAAAGAAAATTAGCCACCTCTGCCCTTGAATAGTTATAAATCTTTGTGCCCCAGTCTTTGTGTTCGCCTTTTTTGGGGTCGGCGTGTTCATATAAGGCTGTTCCGTCAAACTGGCATAATCCGAAGGCATCCTTGGGGAAATGAGCCGG
>JAFXFY010000113.1 GCA_017513365.1 Alphaproteobacteria bacterium
CATGGAAGAAATTATTTTCCCTAATCAAATCAGAATGTTCCGTCGTGTTCGTGGTAAACCGATGAAAAAATTGGCTGAAGTGTTGAATTTAAGTTTATCGGCCATCAGTAAGATTGAAAAGGGGTATCGCCGGATTGATGAGGCTCAATTGGAAATTATTTCTAAATTTTTAGATTGTCCAAAAGAGGCTATTTTCGTCTCTGAATATTCTTCTCAACCAGAGGTCGTTAAGGCTTGGAAAACAGAACAAGATCGTCGTAGTCATATTAATGAAGGCGGTGGCTTAAAAACGTTGGGAGCCGGCCTTCGCTATATTCGTGGTCAAAAGAAATTGACCCTCAATCAAGTGGCTAAAGGGGCTAAAATGACATTGTCCGTTTATCACCGTATTGAAATGGGGCAACGTGAGGTAGATGAAAAAACATTCCGTGATATTGCCAGAGCTTTGGGTTTTTCGGAAACGGAATTGCAACTCAAAATTTATGAATTGGATATGTCAGGAGCCTTAGAAGAATTAAAACAATCCGAAGGTAAATCCGGCTTGTATGTATCTAAGGGGGGATACAATGATTTGCCGGTCAGTCGTTTTATGCTTAAAAGTGCCGATGCCAAAGAACAAACAGTATCCATTTATGGTTTTCCGGCTGAAGATGGTTTGATTAAATTGGATAAAACGGCACCGTCCGGTTCTATGGTGTGTCCGTCTACGTTATCATATGATGCCGATTTATATGGTATTTCTTTGACGACTCAAACGCTTGGGAATGTATTGCCATACAGATGTGTATTGGTGGCTTCTCCAGCTAAAAAACCGGAAGTCGGAGATATTGCCGTGTGGCCGTTAGCCGATAATTTAGTTAAACTTGTTTCTTTATCTCAAGATAAAATTGGTAAGCTGTATGCAAATACGCAAACACCGCAAGAAACAACTGAAGTATCAACGGCTGATCTTGAAAAAATGCATAAGGTTGTATTAATCGCAATGCCATAGGATAGGGGATGACGCAAGAAAATCAAACGTCTAAAAACACGGTTTTGGAGGCCTTTTTAAAACAAAGGGCTAAACGCCAAAACAGTGCCGCCGTTGAAGCAAAGAGATTGGTGAATTTGTATCGTCAGCTCTCTTTGTTCGGGGATGATTTTTTGGACACCTATAATGACATGTTGTTGGCTGCCACACCGGAGGTTCAAATGGCGTTGCCGGATATTGTCGGTGGTACGGTTGTGCGTCAATATTTGGAGTTTTTAAAAGGGCGTTCTAAACAAAATGATACGGATAATGACATTTCTGAAGAAGAGGCAATTGATGCTTATCAGTATCGCCATGCCGAATCGTATTTGCCAACACCAGATGAGGTGCCACCATTTTCAATGAATTCGCCGATATACCAAGCAGGAGGCGGGGAAACGAACAGTGTTGATGCAACTGTCTTAACGGCTCAGATGACGGCTTTTGAACGGGCTTTGGAACAACAAAATGCCTTTTTGACACAAGCTTTGACTCAGTTGCAACAAAATATGACAGCTGAGCGTTCTGCCGCATCAGATGGTCAATCCGTTGATGGTGGTGCTTTTTATGCTCAAAAAGAAATGCTGACAGAATTATTGACCCGCCAAAATGAACAAATGAATGCCAATATTAATGCCATTTTATCCCAAACTCAGGAAATGTCCGCTCGTCAAATGGAGGCAATGGAAAAATTAATTCAAAAACAAGCCACACCAGACCCTTATGCCGTTATAGAAGAAGAGGGGGCTGTGAATTTGCAACCGGATAAAATGACGTCCAGACCGTCTTATACCTCTCGTTATCGGGCAGAAGCTACTCCATCATTACATCAAACGGAAGTGGAGTTGGAACCGGTTGGAGAGGCTAAGGAAGATGTATCTGTTAATGAAACAGGGGGAATCCCTAAACGTTATTCTTCCGTGTCGTTAAATGAGTATTATGCCGAGCCAAATGAAACGCCGACGGAAAGAACAACACCGGATTGGAAAGGGTAAAAAATGGCAAATGAACGCCTGATTGAAGTATTGGAAAAATATACAGGGGATGTAGAGGCTCTTGAGGCTTTTGTTTCCGTTGCAGTTGAAGAGTTGGGAACCGATTGGGTCAGTACCATTTATGATGTTATGGCGGATGCGCCGGCCGATATTCAAGAAAAATTGGCGCATGCCTTTAATTATAATGCCGCCACAACGGCTTGGAATGAGTTGCAGGCCTATTTATTGCAAGAAACACCATTGGACTATCAAGAAACCATGGAACGTGTGCCGGTTTTGGAACACTGGCTGGGCTTTTTCGGGGCTGTTGGCACTGAAGCTGTCGCACAATTAAAAGAAAAATTACGGTCGCAAGGGGAGGCCACCCATCAGGATACAGCCCCTTTAACGGACCCATTCGCGACTCCAGTTTCTGTTTCTGAAACGCCTGCGTCATCTGCTACAGCTTTTGAGGACTCTTCATCATCGGATATAACTTCTACCCAAACAACAGCTGAATTACCTGAGGAAATTGAAAATATTTTTGCGGATACTCCTGGTGAACCACAGAGTATGCAACAAGTATCACAATACTTAGACACTAAGCAACAACAGACGGATGTAGTCCCCTCTGTTGAACCGATACTTGAGGAAGCACCGATTGTTTCGGTCGCTCAGGAAACACCTCCGCTAGTCGATACCTATCGCACAGACGTTTTTGATCCGATAGCCGTTGAGGAGCCATCTCAAAATGAAACACCGCTTCAAGCCGAAAGCGAAGAGTCATGGCGGGTACGTAAGATGTTCCGTCAAATAGATTTTATTGCCAACATTGAATCGTGGATTTCATTTTTATGTTTGGATTTAGGGTACACGGATTTTTACACGTACCGTTATTATGGTTTTTTGGTGGACGTACTGGATAAAACCATTGAAGAGTTAAAGGAATTATTATCTCAAACCGATTTATACGATATAATGAATCGGCAAAAAGCCGGTGGCGTTCAGTTTTTGCAAAATAAATTAGTGGCCTATCAAAAACAAGCCAGTGAAGCCCATGAAATGTTATCTGATTATATTCCGTTGGTGCGTGAAGATTTATCGGTTGATGATTTGAAAAAACGTCTGGGTGGTATGGATTTAAGTGAAGAAAAAGAATATTTGGGGCCGGCGCCTGACGGTTTTGAAATGATTGATGATCCATATGAAAATATGAACGAAGATGATTTGAAAAAAGAATATGAAAAGATTGAAGCTGAGGGTAATTTAGCTGCCGATAATCAAGAGGCCGGTCTTTCGGTACCACCCCCTCAGATGTCTCAGGAAAAAACGACTGTGGATGTAAAAAATACTTCACAAACGCCACAAAATGGTGTACAACGTAAGATGTCCTTTACATTTGGCACAAAACCGGCAGTTCGTCCAATGGCTTCAGATGAAACCGTATCTTAGGAAACAAAGGGGAAAGTATATGAAAAAACACATTTTTTATAGTTTATTGTTTTTAGGGCTTTTATCAATTGGACCGACCGATGTTCTCGGACAATCTTTGTTTCGGGGACGTATTCAACCGCAAGCCACGGCAACGGTTCCCTCTGTGCAAAATTTGAATTTGGAAAGCCCATTTCGCTGCGATGTGAAGGATTTTGGAGATATTGAGGTTATGACGACTTTGTCGTTAGCTCCGTCTGATTTTACATTGCGTCAAATGGATATGGGTGATGCTTTACCCCGATTTGAAGTGAATGGTTTTTCGTTCGGCAAAATGCCGATAGACAAAGCCTTGAAACAATTGGTGAGTGAGGCAGATATTTCGGTTGTTCCTACGGATCGTGTTTATCCGGAACTTAATGCAGATGATTTATATGGTGAGTTAGAGCCGGTTATTGCCGAGTTAACTCGGGTCGGCGATGTTTTTTACCGCTATGATGATACGGCAAAACGGTTGACGGTTTCTAAACGAGGTCAATTTGAATTGCAATTGCCCAATAATCGGACAGTTGTATTTGCTGTTTTGGATGCGTTGCGTGGAGCCGGTATTAAAACGGCAGTACCGAATTGGAAAGATTTTTCCATTATGTTGATGCTCAGCCGATCTGAAGAAAAAACAGTCAATTCATTGATGGCTAATATTTTAAAAGACGGCAAATTGTTGGTTGCCGATACGCGTGTTTATACTTTGTCTCCGATGACTTCTGCTAATTGGCAAGACGTTGTGAATCGTTTTGGCGCCGGTCGAGTTTATACGGCAACAAATGGTATGGCTGGTAAAATGTTGACGATGGGCCATAAAAAGAAAACGGATGATTTGTTGGCCAAATTACATCCGAATTATCAGGCTACATTGCTCAGTGAAGGTATTGCCGTTGTTCCACATGGATGGAAAATGCGTTTTGATGTCGGTCGTTGTGCGGTTAATCCGACGGCAGTTTCCTCAGTATCTATTTCATTGAATGCCGGTATTAAAACGCCTGAAGAAATAGAAACCACCGTTTCATTGAATACGGCCGGAGGTGAAATTTCCACCTTTAAAGGGTGGACCGGTGTTGATGAACAATTGGCCTTAATCGGCATTCCGGCATCAGTTATTGGGCTCAGTTCAAATAATGAATTGTTGATTACATTGAAATTAAGATTTATTCGTTTGTTAGAGGGAAATAAAATGGAAAATCAATTTAAAGCACCACCTGTTCCACCAAAGGCACCGACACCGGTATTTATGCCGAAAGAACATCCTCAAGAAATGCCGACCAAAGGGTTGTATGATGATAACTTTGCTGCCGAGTTGAACTTGCCGGCTAAGCTTTTGACGACAAAATACATGACGATGATTTTGGGCGGCACATTGTTGATTGGTATGATATTCGGAACGGCTCTGTTTGGCGGTTCGGATGCTGCTCCTGTTCAAACACAACAACCGGGGACCGTTAACGGCGTTGTTCCCAATTCGGATATAACGACGGCTATGCCCAGATGTGGCGTTGCCGAAAAAGGACGCGCTTGTTTGTTATATATACAAAATAACTCACGGTATGATAAAACAGCTGGAGATTTTTTTGATGAAGTTGTACGATTGATGGGTGTGTCAAAGTATTCCGTTTCTATGGTTAATACACGATACGCAAAACAACGTATTAAGCCGGGATATATTGCCCAAATTAAAGTACCGGAAGTTAATTAGAATTAAATTTATCCTCATACGGTTATTTTTAGGATAAGTTTGGGAAAAATGTTTTTTCTGCCCTTAAGAGTTTTTCTCTTAAGGGTATTCTTTTGGTAATCAAGATAACTCGCCTTA
>JAFXFY010000114.1 GCA_017513365.1 Alphaproteobacteria bacterium
ATACTCTTCCAATGCTGTCATTGTGCTGAACAAACGGGATATATCTTCTTTTTTTAAATCTGTCGTTTTATAATTTTTTTGTGTTTCGGGACTTAAATGATATAAACTTTGCACGGATGGAAAGGTAAAGAACTCTCCTTTATGTGAGGGCGTTTGCATTATTTGCATTGTGTTTGACAAGAGCGTATTGGTATTTGGCAGTTGTTCTTTTTGAATTTCTTGCCACATATCCGGATCCAAATAAATGTAATAAGAACTGGGCAGATAAGCCAAATATTCCTTTACATAATCTTGTAGATATAGTGGTAAATCTGTTGGCTTTGTTCCCTTAAATGGTGCGATTTCGGGATGAGATAAAATCTTTTTCGGCATTCCTTTATTTTCGTGTAGGGCAGGGTAGACATATTGACGTTTTTCTACCGGCACAGCCAACAAAACATTGAGCAACATATCATCACTTTGTGATTTTTGTGCCGCTAAGTTATTGAGTAGCTCTTTAATGCTGTCATAGGAAAAAGATGTTTGTTTTCCTGTATAGGAGATAGTCGGACTGGATACCTCTTGAGCTATTGCCGGAGAAATACTTAATAGTCCACATAAAAGAGCTGTTAACAAGAATGTTTTATAGGTCATGCTTGCTCCTGATTAAAATGATAGTCGGATACATCTACTTTGTGTTTTTTCATCAGCTGAGTCCACTCATCTTCTTTATTCATAATTAAGGCATAGGGATAAAAACGTACATATAAGGCTTTTAAGGAAGACACGCTGGCGCCAAAGGTAATGTCCGTTTCAAATAATATTTTGGTTAACTGAGTCAGTTTTATGCGAACATATTTTTTTTCGGCCGTTTTATATAATCCGATATTCAATATGAACGCCGTGATAATTAATGTTATCATTTCCGCTAGTGTTAGAGAAAAGCCTGTATTGTATGCTTGAAATACTGTTAAGGCGATAATGAGCAGCATTGTTCCCATATATTTACGCATCACATTCATAAATACAAATGGTTTTATGAATGTGGGATGAGCCATTAAAAACAAAATAGTTTTATGTTTCTTTTTGGTTTGTGTTAAATAAACAGACAAGGCCTGTAAAAAACGATTTGATAGATTGCCTGCGATAAAACGCAGCGATACATAGGAATAATATTTTAATTCTTTAACCGGCAAGTGTTTATTTTTATGGCGAACCAAATACCAGTAAGTCAGCAGAGTATAAACAAGCAAAACGCCTAAGCACAAAAAGAATAATAAATGATTGAAATGTCTGGATAACCATTCTGTAAAGGAAACCGTGTATATGTTTTTATCCAATACCATATCTACTTTGACATCGGCGTAAGCAGGTAAAGGGCGTGTCAGACGATACATAATGCCTTTATCGTCGGTTTGTGAAGTAAAGCTGTCCTCTATTTGTATATTGTTTGAGCCAAATAATAATGTATGTGATTTAACAGAGGATTTTTTGGGTAATAAAACAATGGCCGAAAAACGTTCGGTTGGTAATGCCCAATCCGGTCCGGTTAAGCTGATTCTTAAACGGTGAGTATTTTCTTGTGATTGAATGGCCCCTTTAATCAAATACGATAACGTATAAGAATAAATCCCACTGGATAAAATGGCGGTATCTTTAACGGTCCATTGTTGACCTTCTTCCCAAACCCGCATTGTATCAATTGTTTTATTGTCTCGTTTGGCCTTTAATAATGTCATGTGAACATTGGCCGGTAAATCAAATGTTCGGATAAAATTGGCTTGTCCCTTTGTATTTACAAATTGGATTGTTTGTTGCATCATCACATCAGTATCATTTAAAACCTGAATAATGCTGTAAAAATCCGTTGTGTGAGCGACAAAGGCGGCTTCGGTTTTTTGCCCGAATGGTGTTTTAATGATATAATTTCCGGTGGGTAATAACGGGATGGGATTAAATACCGGCTCACTGGGACGTTGCTTAGGTAAATCAATATGAACGAAAGCCCCCCCTTGATAGGGTTTATCTTGATTTTTTTGATACTGGTCAATATTTAATAAATCTTCCGGTACAACCTCTTGAGCCACTGCTAAGGTGGTCATTATCAATAAAGTACATACCATTAAAATTTTTTTAAACATAACGCTTTTTCCCTTATTCCCTTTATATCATATCTATCTGTTAAAATCAAAGGCTTTTTTCATCGCTGATACAGACATGTGCTAATGGACAGGTATGGCATTTTGGTTTTTTCGCCGTACAAATATATCGGCCATGTAATACCAAGGCCAAAGCCACATCGGGTTTATACCATGCGGGTACTAATTTTTGCAGTTTTTGTTCAATTTCCTGAGGTGTTTTTCCCGTACATATTTTTAATCGGTGGCACAGACGAAAGACATGGGTATCCACGCCGATATTTGGGGCATGTTCTACGATATTCAAAAAGACGTTTGCCGTTTTACGACCCACTCCGGGTAATGTCAGTAAGGTATCAAAATCATGAGGCATTTGCCCGTTATATTGTTGAACGAGTATATTAGCCAATTCAAAAATGTGTTTTGTTTTATTATTAAAATAATTGATTGATTTTGTATAAACTTTAATGCCTTCAATGCCCAGTTTTATAAATTGTTGAGGTGTATCGGCTACGGGAAATAACTTTTCTGTCACTTTATTCACATTTTTATCTGTACTTTGAGCCGACAAAATAATGGCCACCATTAATGAAAAATCGTTTGTGTAATTGAGTTCACATCTGGGATTGGGATAGGCTTCATTTAAAGCATTCCAAAAATTTTCCCGTTCGGATTTATTCATTAAAGTTGTTTTACTCATTTATTCCTCGTTAAAATAAAGTGAACCGTTTGACGTAATAAATCGGCCTCAGAACCAAAACAGGTCAGGGCGTTTTCTGCCTTTTGAGCCAAATTTTTAACATTTTCTTTGGCTGTATCAATCCCTAACATAGATACAAATGTTGATTTTTGAGCTTGTTTGTCTTTGCCGAGAGTTTTGCCAACAATGGTGCTGTCGCCTTCAACATCTAAAATGTCATCAGTAATTTGGAACATTAACCCGATGGCGCCGGCATATGTTTCTAAAGCTTTAAAAACTGAACCGGAGGCTTGAGCCATAACAGCCGGTGCCGTACAGGCATATCTCAGTAATGCACCGGTTTTTAATGCTTGCATCCGTTCAATTTCATCCAAAGCCAAAGGTGTTTTTTCACCGATTAAATCTATCATTTGTCCACCAATCATACCACCGGTTCCGCCGGCTTTAGCCAACTGTGATATTAATTTACAACGGATAGTGGCATCCGGATGTGTTTGGGACATTGATAATACCTCAAACGCTTTTGTGAGCAGAGCATCTCCGGCTAAAATGGCGGTGGCTTCATCAAATTGAA
>JAFXFY010000115.1 GCA_017513365.1 Alphaproteobacteria bacterium
ACCGGCAGCGCTGTCTGAAAAAGATAAAGGTAAATCCGGCGATACGTCTAAGTTGGAATCTGAAGTGAAAAAAGCCGTTTCTGATGCGGTAGATGCAAAACGTACAGCCGAAAATGCTCAATTGACGGCACAAAATGCGTTGTCTGCAGCTTCTCGGAAAGAAGAAGAGAAAAAAAAGAAAGATAATCCGAACGCTTAATTAAAGGAGATTGCTGATGAATGCATGGATAAAACAACATCGCATGACATTGCCCACCATACTGAAAATATGTATGGTGGTTGTGGTGTTGTTGTTTTTATCTGCTTGTGGTGATAACAATACCAATGAAATGCAAGTCAGCGTTGAAAATTGTTGGCAATGTACGATGTATAAGGTTATTTTTGAGTCAGTGAACCAATTAACCGTTCAATTGTATGACACTCTTGTACCAAAGGCAATGGCTTTGCTTGGGGTTGCGATATTATTTTGGTTGGCTTTTAGAACCGGCAAAATGTTGGTGACCTTATATGAGCCAGATATCAATGAATATATTCAATCCGTTAAAACGGTTTTATTTAAGGCTATGTTGGTCAGTGCCGTTTTGTTGGCCGGCGATAAATATATTTGTTTCTTGTCTGATATTTTGCAAGTTCCCATGTTGGCGATATCCTATTTTTCATCGGCTTTACTGCAAAACTCTATCGGTGAAATGGAGGTTAGTTTACCATCAAAATTTATTCAAGTACCACAAGCAACCTGTCAGGTGTTTACTGAAGAAGTGGCGCTTTATCTGCAATATATGGTGTATCAAATCTATGTTGCTTTACAAGCTGGTATGATGTTCGGATGGAATTTGTTTATGTCCACCCACTTTGTGTGTTCTGTTATGGGCTTGTTTGTGGTATTGCCGACATTCTTTTTGTTGTCATTGATATTCCCATTGATGTTTGCTGACAGCTTTATCCGTTTAGGTGCATCCATCATCTTATCACCGTTTTTCTTTGTGTTGTGGGTATTTCCAGCCACGAAAGATAAAGTGAAAAAATTGTGGGATGCAGCTTTCGGATCTATGATTACGATGATGATTGGTTGTATTTATATTACGTTAGCCATTAACGTAATGCAAATTTTCCAAGAAAATTCCGAAAGCTTAAAGGGTATTTTATCTCAAGCCCGTCAATTGGCCGATCCAAGTTTGGAATTGGCTATGCGACGTATGGCAACCGAAGCGGTCAGTTTTATGGTCTTAATATTTATCATATTAAAATTTCATACGGCAGTACCGGATGTGGCTGGTTATTTAGGGGGCGAAAGTACAAAATCTCAAGTCGTTTCCTTCTTTGGTGGTATTAAGCAATTAGCCATCAGTGCTATGATGATTGCTGTGGGTGTGGCTATGTCGGCTTGTGGTATTCCCGGTGGTGACCGTTTAATCAAAGCCGGTGCTCAGCGGGCCAAGGAACAAATGCAAGACGGCATTAAAAATATCGGTTCCGATTCGGCCGGTTCTGCTGATGCCGCCGGTGGTGCTGATGTCGGTGCCGCCGCTAAAGATACTTATCATGCGGGTAAAGATAAAAAAGATGGTGAAGATAGTACCGGTGGAGAAGGTAGTGGCTCTGGCGGTGGTGATGCCAAAGGCGGTGGTGATAGCGGTAGTGGCGGTGATACCGGTGGAGGCGATGCTAAAGGCGGCGGTGATAGCGGTAGTGGCGGAGAGGATAAAAAATAACTTAAGTGCATCATTTTTATAAATGGTGTTGGGATTAACAAAAAAAGGGTAAAATACGATGAAGATAGTACATCATTTTATACAATTATTGGCGATGGCCCTTATCATTTTCATCTTGTATCATATCAAGATGGATGAGGCTGTTTTGTCGTATATTTTACCCATAACCATTATCGGGGTTATTGGTATTTTGGCTTTTGCTTTTTGGTCATTCAAACAACGAGGCTGGTTGGTAATTGTCGCTGTGTTAATTTCTACTTTAAGTATTACGCAACCGGCATGGGCCGCTTTTAAACGATTTGACTGTGGTGGACAGCATAACGGTAAAAGTGCTATGGAGATGCTGATGGAGTCTGAAGATGCGCTAGACCTTGCCGGAGCAGCTGTGCAAGCCGCTAAAGAAAAAGTTACAAATGGTAATTTTTTTCAAGATGATTTTGCCAATAATAATATTAAAGCATGCGTTCTGTTAAACATTATCAGTATCGGTGATGAATTATGCGGACAGGACACAGATTGTGAAGGCGATTATGATCCTCAAATGCGTCAAAATGCCATTTATGCAAAAGAAAATTATTTGCATATGAGTGCGGATACGGCGGGTGATGATATTGATGAACACAGTTGGATTGATAAGGGGATTGCCTCATATGGTAGTGGTGAAATGACCAATCAACTTGAACGTATGAAAGGTACAGAACACGATGCCGATGATGTGTTTGGTTGTATTGAAAAGTATATTGAACATTGTGCCTGTATTGACAAAAAGAATGAAGCCAATTGTAGAACCATTGCCGAAACAGTGGCCAAAAATTCACAAGATTGTTGGATATGTTCTATTGTTGAAGCTTTATTGTTGGCGACTCAAAAAATTGCCAAAGTGGCCTATGCTTTGTTGGCCCAATTTTCTCTTGGATTATTGGGAGTAATGTTCTTATTTTGGATTGCTATCAAAGTATTGAAGTTGATTGGAACCTTTGGATATGGTGATCATAATAGCTTCTTTACGGAATTTTTGTTCCGTACGATTGCCGTTATGATTGCGGCGGCAATTTTGCATGCACCGGTAACGGATTTATATCGGATTGTTATTTCGCCGTTTATTATGATGACTGCCGGCTTTACCGAAAAATTAACCGATGCGGTTTTATCCGATGAAAAAGGGTCTTTTTACGAGACGGTCAGAGAAAAATTAAATTCTCCGGCATTGAATCAAGAAGATGCCAGAAAAAATTGTATGTTGCATTGTAAAAATATGTTGGATGAAAATTTTAAGTATACGGAAAGACAACAAAAATTAATGTTGGGTAAAGTCGGTGGCGATGGAGAGTTTATTGATCCACAATCATTTAGTGCTTTATTATGTTTGACATGTCGTACATATAATCAAATGGTGCCGTTTACAGCCATTGGGGAATCAATGACGTGTTATGCATATGCAAATGGATGGGATCCGTGGTATTTGCCGGTTTCATTCCCGAATTTTGCATATTTGCTGATGGGCTTTACTTTTGTTGTTCTCTTTTCATTGCTGATGACGGTTGTTGCTTTTTATATTTTGGATATTGTGTTGAAATTAAGCTTTATTATTATTTTGACACCGTTGTTTGTTGTGGCTTGGGCATTTCCGATCTCTAAAGAGTACAGCGACAAAGCATGGAAGATGATTTTATATGTATTGTTTGAATTTATTGGTGTGGCTTTAATGGTGGCAATTTTTATGGTGCTAATGATGCACGCCTTAGGGGACTTGCCGGTTGAAAACGGTGATATTACTGCGGCACTTGTTAATGCCATGAAGGAAAATAATGTACCGGCTTTGTACGAGTTAATGGGAGGTGCTGGTCCGTGGACATTGGTTAAGTTAGTCGTTGTTTGTTTGATGGGATATAAAATGATTACGGCTTCGGGACAAGTCGTATCGGCTCTGACGGAAATCTCACCGGGTATTCCAGGTGTTGCGATGGCGGCATTGACCGGTATGGTGAAAGAAACGTTGTCATTGGCTGGTGTGTCTACCGCTGCAGCCGGTAAGGCCGGTGCTAGAGTTACCAAAAAAGCCGCTGGTAAAATCTCAGATATTGCGAAGTCCCGTAATGCCTCGGCAAAAGGACAATTTAAATCTGGCGGTCCGACAAATACACGGCAAAAAATGGCTGCTGATATTAAAAATTTCTCGGCAAAAAGTCGCCAGGCCGGTACATCTGTCGCTTCTGCCGGTGATAGATTGAAAGCTCGTGGTGATGCATTGTCCGCCACTGGAAAAGAAATGGCGGCCAAAGGTGGTATCGGTAATAAAATTAAAGGTAATTTAATGCGTTCTGGTGGTGCGGTTAACCGATTGGCGGGAAAAGCAATTAACCCGATTGCCAAAGGAATCGGTAAGGCGATGAATGTGGCCGGTCGTGGTGTGGCGGCTGCCGTAGATAAAACAGGTGCTGCTAATAAATTGCAAAAGAGTGGGGATGAAGCTCAACAACGTAAAGAGGCATCTTTAAAAGCAAATCCGGAGGCAGCAGCCCGTCGTGAACGTGGGTATAACCGAATTCAAGAAGGGGCTGCAGCAATTGGTAAAAACTTAAATGTTGCTAAAGGGGCTTATCTGATGGCCAGTGGAGTAGCCAGCATTGCAAGAGCAAAGATGGCTCGTGGTTGGAATAATCGGAAACGAAAATAAAATCGGGATGGTGATATCCGATTAGACCCGACCCCTTTTTCTGATACCTCTGTATGGTAAGAATGCAGAGGTATTTTTTTATTGAAATGATTGCCGTCTTATTACTAATTTCCATAAAAATGAAAAAAATGTAAAAAAAATCATTTTTTTTCATTTTGTCTATTTTCTAAAAAAAATTTTTAGTGTATAGTCCTTGAATTCAGTCTTGGTGGTTCTCTTTGCAACAGTGACAACGCGGAAGGTGGGATAGTCGCGGCGGGCGGCCTGAAGTTC